>CAJQQW010000443.1 GCA_905480565.1 uncultured Halioglobus sp.
CTACATGTTGCTTCCAGAAGGCTGTTTTGACTGCCGCGCGGCCTGGCAATGAGGAAGGATCTGCAATTTCTAACGCCATCGGTAATACTCCTGCAAAACAATGCAGGATAATGGCTACTGGCTAGGAATTTAATGTGGGAAGATAGAGCGCGTACCAAGCAACGCCGGAATCTCTCAATCGGCGCTGAGCCAGTCCATTGCCAGTATTGAACGACGTCTGGGTGTGATGTTGTTTCGTCGCGACCGCCGCAATGTGTTTGTCACCTCGTACGGTCGTATTGTCGCTACTCATGCAGAGATCGTTTTACATTCGCTGGAAGACATGGCCACACACATCGAAGCAACACGCGATTCCCGCGAGGGATCGGTGGCATTCGGGATGGGAATCCTCGTTGCCAATCATCTGCTAAGCCCGGTTTTGACGCAATTTCATCAGCAGTACCCTGAGGTTCGTCTACACAGTACCGTCGACCACCTAGACAGCCTGCAGAACCAACTGACGCAGGGCGATATTCAGTTTTATGTCGCTGGTCGGGATCCTCAGTTCCGAAACAAAGCACCATTACGTGAAATGCTCTATTGCGAGGAACTTGTAGTGGCTGGTCGTCCTGAACATCCGTTGCTCTCTTCACCATCGATAAGCGCCATTGAGCTTATTCACTTTCCGGCCATAACTTATGACGGTAGCTACTTGCGACGACAGATTGATCAACGACTAACCAATACAGAAGAGTTCGAACTTCTGGAGCTCAATTGCCCCGCCATAAAACTACAACAGCCCTGGTTACTTGTTGATTTAGCCTTGAGAAGCGACCATCTGATTATTGCGTCAAGAACAGCATTGAAAGACTGGTTGTCTGATGGCCGCCTGAAGAGGATTGAGGTAAACGATTTAGATATGAGTTTGGATATAGAGTTAACCTATAATAAGGACATCAACTTAAGCCCTTCCTACCAGCGTTTGACCGACACTATTAGACAAGTTATACACGACCAACAGTTAATGATAATCGGTCGCACTGGGTAGTCGTAGCCTGAATTGGTTTCCGTGTTAATGCATTAACTGCCCGCACTATTCCACTGAGTATTTGCAGGAGCAGATTGCGTTAGAACCAGATATCGATCAACTCCCCTGATTCAAGTTCATTGGCGTAAGACAAGTAATAGTTTCGATTCGGCGCATTGTATTCACGGGCACCCAACGCACGCAGTGCTGCAATTTTGGTTTCACGTGCAAGTTCGCGATCGCCATCTTCAAGCCACTTCAAATGATCGGCGAGCTGCAACGCCCACTGATAGTCACCATTTTCCATCGATGACTTCATATTCCGGATCAACTGTTTTGTCCCACCAGCCAGCCTGGCTATATTCTTCGCTTCATCACGCGGGTGCAGCCTGTTCAAGTTTGTCGGGTTGCCGTCATACCATCCGAGCAAACCAGCATAGATTGCACGAGACGCATGGGCGACAGAACCATAAAACTCGGTCAGATGAGGAGGAGAATCGACAAGCTGAATTTCATTGGCAATCATGTCAGGACTTTTACCCTGATTCATTCCGGTGACCGTCTGGTCATAGACATACCGGATGGCATCACTGTAACTCTGCAGTGCTGATGTCGCAGCCGCTTTGCCGCTAATGGGCATAGTGTGGCCACCGACTAAATGTTCAGGTTCAAAGGTCGCCATTTTGGCAACACTTTTAGACCATTTCATGACATCACGATAGCCCGTACCACGGATTGCGTAGAGGTTAGGAAAGGACTGGTAAAAGTTGTCACCGGAAAACAACACCTTCTCTTCAGGCAACCAGATAAAAATAGCATCATCGGTTTCGCCCGGCGCAGCATGTATTTCAATCGCAACACCTGCAATGGTCAATGCCCTGCTCTCCGCGCCAACAAGAATCGTCGGTGGAATATGACCCTTGCCACGATCACCATCCATGGTCTGTGCAGGTGCAACGCCGCGATTGGTCTGCTCATGTTTGGGCAGCTTTCTTCCGAATTGACGGGTACCACGCTTCATTGCCAGGGGCCTCAACGCTGGTTCAGTACCGGTTGCATTAGCGAATCCATCTCTGGCATAGACTTCAACTTCGGTTTGATCCATGAACGCTGCAGCACCGCCGGTATGATCACCATGGCTGTGTGTATAAATGATCGCCTTCACTGGTTTGTCACTATGTTTCCTAAAGTCGGCCAGCGCTTCTGCAGCACTGGCAGGTCCCATCAACGTGTCCACGATGATCACACCGTCCTCTCCGACAATCATTGATGTCGTAGCGCCGTGATAACCAACAGCAGTAAATACATTAGGCGTTAGCTGCACGACCTTTTTTTCGAACTGCTGGCTCTGTGTGGCCAATAGCTGAAGGGCTCTTTCCGGTTCCACTTGCGTACCAGCCGTCGCGATGCTGGAAAAAAGAATAAGAGCCGTTAATGTCTGGAGAAATTTCATAATTAGCCTCAATTGTATTTCGTATCCAGAATAACCTGCACTTCGTTCAACATGCTAGGGATGTGGCTCGGAAACTTACTGCACCGCTGATCCGGAGTTGCACCAACGCTAAATGGCCTCGGCTAGGAACCATACGGTCCTCTCAATTTCACCCACTTCAGTCTCAAACGAAAATACATAGATCGGTAACGCCAGCCATGGAAAGAGAATTGACGCGTTGTTTCACAGCCTGCTTATTACAAACAATGGCGATGTCTTCGAGACCTGTCGGAGGAAAACAGGGTCACAGGAGGAAAACAGGGTCACACACTTTTTGCGGACTACAACACGCGAATAATATCCTACGTGTCGCCGAGAATACTCCGACAAGCGTTAGAGGAATTTTTTCAAATTTTGTCTATTTAAGATGGGAGATGCGAGGTGTCGGCTACATTCAGTGTCAGTAAAACCCATTCAAACTAATCCAAAAAAAGCGTGTGATACTTTTATTCCTACGTTACAACGATAGCTGACAACTTCATAAACTAGTTGTAAATTTTACTCCGACCCCGATTGTTTCGACCCCGATTGTTTTACTCTGATCGGACACAAATTGCCGGTCCGGGATCCCGTAGAAATTGTTACTGCCGGCTACTACGGCCCGCTTGTTCACCTTCTCGGCCCACCAGCGTAAACAACTCATCCGGTTCTTGATGGTGCCTGGGGAGATGTCTTGTTTCAGCCACAGGTCCACCAAGGTCTGGACATGCTTTTGCTTGAGGGACGTGGCCTTCAATTGTCGGAACCCCAAGTCGTGTAACTGGTCGGCGATAGCGCTCAACTGGCGCTATCTACCCACACGAGTTTCGAAGCTGCCCTCATGGCTGTGTTTACACAAAAGTTTCAGTTGGTAGTTCAGGTCTCGCATAGTGTAGTTCCTTCGGTGAGTGTTTCTGATCACCTGGCAACAATGCTGCGCAGGCCTGCCGAAGCAGTACGATCACGGGACACCAATCCCGGTTGACCTGAATGTGTCTGGCCATAGACAGCACGGTGTGTTTTCGCAAGAAAACTGGCCCGTGCAAACCAACGGTTATCCAGCCAAACGCTGGTGATGGATTTCTCCTTTTTAAGTTGAGCAGAACGCACTGACCGCCAGTGTATTTGCGTGGTTGAAGAGACTGTTGTTCAAACCGGGCGTGAGCGCCCAACTATCAACAGTGATTTTGGAACAGATTCCCATGACGAGTGGGTGAGGTTTGAATGAGCGCTACCCGGATGATGCGGCACCGCGATCGTTCTAAGATGGACCCGGTCATTACTGACCGCTGCGTCTAAGAAGGCCCTGAGTGACGCGTTCAGCAGATTCTAAAACAACAATATTCTGCCTACCCCTTTCGCTTGCGCAAGGTGGGGTAATCCTTGCCACTTTTCCGCAGTGGCCGCGTCTAGTGAGTCCACTATACGAACCCGTAATACGGGTGTCACAGGGAATTCGGTTCGCATCCGGTGCGGTTTTTATCGGCCGTCGGGTACCTTGATTGTCAGGACGCGGTAGAAAAATGACACTTCAGTGGCATTGAGCGCGGTTTCGGACAAGGATACCCACACATTTCGCTAGTTCCTGCAGTGGTTCCAGTGGAACCACTGCAGGAACCCATTGAGCAGATGAGGTGCTGAGATTATTGCCGTAGAGCGGAGGCGCCCACTTCACTACCCGCTTTGGCTCTGTAGTGACGTGAGCAGCGAGTGTCTTACGCCTTCTTCCCCCCGGCAAACTAACGCATTGGATGAATTGCGACAGGCTCGGAGGCCACTTCTGATGTGGCATTATCCGGCCTCCCGATACAGGCTGGTTGGTTCGGTCTTCCTGGTCTCCAAGGCGGAACCACCATGTTGGCACAAGGCAGGGATGGCCTTGGCAAAACCGCCTACGATCGCCATCAACCCGAGCAGACACTACTCTACCAACTCGTCGAAGCGCACTACCCCGCCCTGGTTGACCAACTGGCCCAGCAGGGCAAATCCCTGCCCGAGCATGTCCACAGGGAATTCGAGGCCTACCTGAAGTGCGGCCGCCTCGAGCACGGCTTTCTCCGGGTACGCTGTGACAAATGTCATTTCGAACGACTTGTAGCGTTTTCCTGCAAGAAGCGCGGATTCTGTCGGGGACGCCTAGTTCCAGTTGTGGCGCCCGCCGCATGGCCGAGACCTCCGCCCTGCTGGCCGATGAGGTATTTCCCGATGTCCCGCTTCGCCAGTGGGTCATCAGCTTCCCCTTTCCCCTGCGCTACTTATTTGCGGCCCACCCCCAGGCCATGGGCAAGGTGCTGGGCATCGTTTACCGGGCGATCTCCACCCACCTTATCCACAAATCCGAATTATCGCTCAAGGAAGGCGCCACCGGGGCCGTAACGCTAATCCAGCGCTTCGGCAGCGCCCTTAACCTCAACATTCACTTTCATATTTTGTTCCTGGATGGCGTCTATGTGCATCGCGACAACAGACCGCCCCGCTTTCAGCGCGTCAAAGCACCCGACAAAGGCGAGTTGGAGGAGTTGGTTCAACTGATCAGCCAGCGCGTCGGCCGCTGCCTCGAACGCCAGGGCTTGCTGGAACAGGACACCGAGAGTGCCTGGCTGGACCTCGACCCCGCCGAGGATACCGATGCCATGCCGCAGATTCTGGGCAGTTCCATCTCCTACCGCATAGCCGTCGGCCCACAGCAGGGACGTAAAGCTTTCATGATCCGCACCATCCGTCCGCTGGACGGACCTGATCCTGGACTGGAGCGGGTGGCCAGGGCCAATGGTTTCTCTCTCCACGCCGGGATCAGCTGTGAGGGGATTTAGAAAGACAAGCGTGAGCGCCTGTGTCGGTATATTTCCCGCCCTGCCGTGGCAGTTCCTCGCCTTTCACTGAGCGCCACGGGCAAGGTGGTTTACACCCTGAAGACACCGTACCGGGATGGCACGACCCAGGTGGCGTTCGATCGGGGCGGCCATCCGTCGGTGGATTTCGTTGCCCGTTTGGCGGCTCTGGTGCCAAAGCCGAGGGTCAACCTCACCCGCTACCATGGCGTTCTCGCTCCAAACCACCGCTGGCGTGGGCTGGTCACACCAGCCAGGCGCGGGAAAGGCATCAAGTCTATCTCCAACGCAGAAGTCCGCACACCCGCCGAGCGCCATGCCGCCATGACCTGGGCCCAGCGCCTAAAACGTGTGTTCAGTATCGACTTCGAGGTCTGTGGCCGCTGCGGTGGTTCTGTCAGGGTCATCGCCAGCATTGAGGACCAGGACGTCATCGATCGAATACTGACTCACCTGCGCCAGAAAGAACAGGAAACACCGACTCGGCCATTGCTGGTGCCACCGACCAGAGCGCCACCTGGTACGTTGCCTCTTTTCGCTGGGAAGCGATTCCAGCACAACAGCACTACACCAGCAAGGAAGCCAGTGAATACCGCATGGCATGAGCTGTCGCGTGCACCCGTTCAGGAATGAACGGATTTGAATGGCATGCTCAACGCCGCGAACAGGATTTTCGGATCAATAGACGGGTATTTCGACAGGTCTGCAGGTCCAGTCGACACAATCAGCGAGGATGTCTACTCTCGATAGGCCGTTAATATGTCCTATGCCTTTAGCCTGATGCGGGTTCAGGTCTATCCGGGCGTCCACAATGGCGCTGGCTAGCTACCAGGCCAAATACTGAGTTTGGTGGCGAGTGATCATTTAAGGTTAAACAGTTCCAGATACGGTTCAAATGCGAAGAGTCTGTTTCGGCTTTGCCCGGTAATCTCTCTAAGGATCTGTTGTTTGCACATCAAGGCAACCAGCTCATTCGCCGGACGATAATTTACGCCACAGATCGTCGCCGCCTGATCAACGCTCAAAATCGGTTGTTTGAACAGCTGTTGCAATAAGAGTGTGGCGCTGGCGGTTCGCCTTCCAAAGTTGTTGTGAATCAACGTTTCGATATCTGACTTGAGCTTGATAATGTTTGTCAGCGCTGCGACAGCCTCAGTTGCCGTTTGCTCGACGCCTACCAGAAAGTACTTTAGCCATTGCAGCATGTCGCTGTGAGTACGCACCCTCCTCAGGTTGTCATAATACAGCCCCCTGTTCTTTTCAAAATAAGTCGAAGGGTACAGCAAGGGCTGACTGAGAATGCCCTCACTCACCAGGAACAGAGTTATAAGCAAGCGGCCTATCCTGCCATTGCCATCCAGAAAGGGGTGTATGGTTTCAAACTGGTAATGGGCAATGGCTATGCGAACCAGCGCAGGTATTTGGATGTCATCATTGTGCAGAAACTTTTCCAGGTCTCCCATCAGTTCAGGAACATATTCTT
>CAJQQW010000444.1 GCA_905480565.1 uncultured Halioglobus sp.
GATGCCCGCCACGCTGACTACTGTGACACCAGCCTCACCGAGAACGGCCGTTGCTGCTATCCGCTGGAGCACGTGGAAAAGTGCACCGAAAGTAATTCCGGTGGCGAGCCTAAATGCGTCATCTTCCTGACCTGTGATGTCTCAGGTGTTCTGCCTCCGGTGTCCATACTGTCCAAGGAAGCAGCCGCATTTCACTTCCTCAGTGGCTACACTGCCCGCGTTGGCTCCACAGAACTGGGCGCGGAGGCCGGCATCCACCCGACCTTCTCAACCTGCTTCGGTGCGCCGTTTATGCCGCGCCCGGCCGGTGACTACGCAGAGCTGTTGATGAAGCGCATCGAAGATTTTGAGAGCCAGGTCTACCTCGTGAATACCGGGTGGACAGGTGGCTCCGGCGCTCCAGGCGGCGGCGGTTCACGTTTCCCCATCCCCGTGACCCGTGCCGTGGTCAATGCCTGCCAGAGTGGCGAGCTATTGAACACCGATACCGAGCATCTGGAGGTACTCAACCTGAACTTCCCGCTAGCGATTCCTGGTGTAGACGCTCAGTACGTGGACCCACGATCAGGGTGGGACTCAGCCGAAGCCTACGACGAGCAGGCTCGCAAACTCGCAGCCCTCTTTGAGCAGAACATCACCAAGTTCGAGGTTTCTGAGGACATCGTCGCAGCCGGCCCAAAATCCGTCTGATCGCAAGCCCTGCGCGATACGAGCCCGCGTCAAGCGGGCTTTTTTTTGCCTACGAAATACAGCCGAGGCCCAGCGGCCAGTTCTAGGCGCCGTCAGGCTCTTCCGACAAAGAAGGCTTTCCGTGCAAGATACGCCGCGACACCTGCTCGCCCAACAGGTAAAGGCACGGCACGAGCAGCAAAGTAACCCCGGTAGCAAACAGCACGCCGAAGGCGAGGGAGATCACCATAGGAATCAGGAACTGGGCCTGCACGCTGGTTTCAGACATGATGGGCATAAGACCGACGAAGGTTGTCAAAGAGGTGAGAACAATGGGGCGGAAGCGATCCTGCCCCCCCTGTAACAGTGCCTCAGCCAACTCGAACCCCTTGTCGCGCAGCTGGTTAATCCGATCGATCAGCACCAGGTTGTCGTTTACCACTACACCGGCAGCGGCGATAACCCCCAGTAGGGAAAACATACTGACCTGCCAGTTAAAAATGGCGTGACCAAATATTGCCCCCATGATGCCAAACGGCACCGCAGTCAGCACCAGAAAAGGCTGGAAATACGATCGGAAAGGGATGGCCATCAATGCATACACAATGAGCATGGACAAACCCATGTATGTGAGTAGCGCCGACAGGAACTCCGACTCCTCCTGCAGTTCGCCATCCAGGTCCATACTCAACCCCGGGAATCGCTCCTGCAGGACAGGCAAATGGTTGGCCACAACATCGTTGACGACGACACGAGGGTCTGACGTACCGGGGGTAATATCTGCCGTCAACCGGAGCGTACGCTTGCGGTCCCTACGATCAATGGTCAGATAGCCCGGCTGGTAACTGACCTCCGCCACGGTATCAAAGGGCACCTCCTCACCAGACGGCGTTCGCACCCGCATCTCGCTGAGATTATCCACGGAGACGCGCTCTTTCTCCGGATAGCGCACCATGACCTTTACATCCTCCTTGATACGCGGAATTCGCTGGGCTTCAGCACCATAGAATGCCTGTCGTACCTGCCTCGCCAAGTCTGACAGCGTGATCGAAAGATTCTCCGCGGCGGGCTTCATGCCCAACTCTATCTCGTCGCGGGGTGACTGCGTTGAGTCGTTGATATTGTAAACGCCGGCATGTGACTCCAACACCTCGCGCAAGTAATCAGAAACCTCGCGCAAGTCTTCCAGGGAGGGTGAAGCCATCACGAGTGTAATCGGCTTGCCACGATCGTTAATGGTGAAGTCCATGTGGAAGTCTTCCACGGCGCCCGGGTCGCCTATCAACTCGCGCCACCGATCGGTCACTTCTTTCACGTCTACGGCGTCCGAGGGGACATAAATCGCCACCTCCACCTCATTCCCGCTGCCGCGGGCAGAAATATGACCGATCACTTCCTCGCCAGGCCAGCGAGGATCATCGTTAAACTCTGACTTGACCTGCTCGGCCGCTGTTTCAACGACCTCCAGAACGCGCAGCGTCTCCCGGAACGCACCTCCCTCCTGGAGCGTCAGCTCGGCAAAAGTGAAATCCGAGGTAATCGCCGGAAAGAAACTCTTTTTCATCCAGCCACCGCCCCATAGAGCAATGCTTATCATCAAAGCCACGAGAAAAACGGCTATCACCAGCAGGTTTGCGTCGAGGCAACGCTGCAGAAAAGGGCGATACCGGGTGCGCGCGAAGCGGATCATCCCGTCTGCGAATTTCAGCCGTATGGCCTCCAGCCGTCGCAGCAAGGCGAAACGGCTGGGACGCAGGGGCCGCATGTGGGCCAGATGCGCGGGCAATATCCACATGCACTCGATCAGTGAAAATGTCAGCGCCAATATCATCACTACCGGTATAGGCACGCCCGCGCTCGCCATGTTGCCCGGTAACATCAACATGGGCGCCACAAAGATCATCGTCGATATCACTGCATACATCACCGGTTTCAATACCGACCGGGTACCGAGAATCGCTCCCTCCTGACCGGGCTCACCCGCACTTTGATGAGCATAAACCGACTCGCCAACAATAATCGCATCGTCCACCACAATCCCGAGAATCAGCAGGAAGGCCAGCAGCGAAATCATATTCAGACTGACTCCGGTGTAGGGCAGTGCAAAGAAGGTGCCCATGAATGCGACCGCAATACCAACGCAGACCCACATTGCCAACAGGGGCCGCAGGAAAAGCATGAGCAAAAGAAACACAAGTGCCAGACCGCCTATCCCATTTTTGACCAGGGTATCGGCGCGCCCTTTGAACAATTCAGCTGTATCCTGCCAAAGCACCAGCTCAACACCCGGGGGAAGGCGCGGGTTCGTCTCCTCGATCCAGCTGCGGGTCATTTCACTGGTGGCGAGGGTATTGGGGTCTGATGTTACATAAATGTGCAGGTCATAGGAGCGCTTGTCGTTGAAGCGCTTGCGCACATCTACATCCTCAAAACCATCTCTTATCTCTGCTATATCCCCCAGCACCAATTGCGTACCCTCCCGAGTACTCAACAAAGGAATGCTCTCGAAATCCCGGCGATTGTAGGCTTGGCCACGTGTCTGCAACTGTATATCGCCGTCATTAGCCTTGATGACGCCCGCGGGCAGGTTCAGGGACGAGTTCCTGATCGCTTCCACCACCTGCGCAAAGGTGAGTCCATAACGGCGCAGGGTGAATTCCGAGACCTCAACCGATAACTCGTAGGGGCGAGGTTGCTTTAATTCAACTACAGAAATATGTGGACGGGACGACAGGTCATCGCGCAGCTGTTCACCCAGCTCTTTCAGTTCACGCTCGCTGAGATCCCCTGCCAACGTTACGACCGCCATCTGGTGACGATGCGCCAATTCGGTCACTACCGGGCGCTCCGCATCCGCCGGAAACGTGGTGATCGCATCCACCCGACTCCTCACCTCAGCACTGAGCCGCTGGATGTCATACCCACCTTCCGCCTCGACCAGCACGGTTCCCACGCCCTGCCTCGCAGTGGAACGAATCTCCTTCACGCCATTGAGGTCATGAATCGCCTCCTCAATGCGCATACAAATCTGCTGCTCTACTTCGCTGGGCCCAGCACCGGGATAAGGCAGGCTCACACTGACGATATTCAACTCAAAACTGGGGAAGAACTGTTTGTCCAGTGAGGGTATCGCCAGCGCTCCGCCGATAATCAAAAACACCATTAGCAGGTTGGCGGCAATCGGATTGTTGACAAACCAGCGAATCGGGCCAGCCATCACGGCGCACCACTGGCCAGCTCGGCGATTTTCACCGTGACTTTGGTGCCCGCCAGGATATTCCGCGGCTCACTGACCATAACCCTGTCACCACTGACCAGCCCCTGCACCCAAGCGTGCTCTGTATCGCTTTGCAGAGCCACCACGTCTCTCGGCCGAGCAACCTGTTCATCATCGACCACCATCACCCAGCCCCCGGAGCGCAGAGCGTTGCGCGGCAGTTGGGTGACATCCGCCAGCGGTCGCCCACTGATTGTGGCGTGAACAAACATGCCCGGTGACAGCGGCGGTCGCTGGCTGCCCGGCGTCCGGGCAAACGGCTTGTCTACCTCTGCCACCGCGTAAACCACCCTGCTGTCGACATCGATACTGGCATCGGTACGTACAAGATGCCCCTGCCACTCCCAGTCCTTGCCCGCAAAGCGGCTGCGCAACACAACGGCCGCCTGGCTCATCTCACCGACAGTCTGATTGTCATAATTCAGGGGTAGATCGAGTAGTGCGACCTGACGGTCGGTCAAGGGAAGGCGAACCTGCACAACATCGGTGTCGTACACCATAGCAATCGCGGTACCGGGAGAGATAAATTGACCGATATCGACATATTTTTCCGAGATGCGACCGTTGAACGGCGCCGATATGGAGGTGCGGGAAAGGTCGAGCCGTGCTGCCTCGAGGTCTGCCTGCGAGGCTTTCAACAATGCTTCCGCGGCGGCCACCTGAGGTTTGCGCAGGAATAATGAATTGCCCTGCTCACTGCCGAGATCACGCCACTCCCTCCCGGCCTGGAGAGCGCGCCCTTTTTCCTCGGCGACGCGCTGTTGCGCCTCTGCTACCTGGGACTCCGCTCGGGCGATGACAAAGTGGTAGTCGATGTCCTCCACCTTGACCAGGGCTTCACCTGCGGCAAAAAAACCGCCCTCGGCGAACCGGGGCGAGACCTGTTCAACTCTGCCCGCCACCTGGCTCACAAGGTTGATCTCCCGGAGGGGACGCACTGTGCCCTGGGTCTCCACCGACAACGCATGCACTTTAGGCTTAACCACCATCACACTCACCACGGGAGACGCTGTACCTTTTGGCAGGCTGGGCTCAGGCTGCGGTTTACCCACCAGCAATGCGTACGACAGACCAGCGCCCACCAGAACAACCAGTGCCGCTGTAACCCCCCTACCCGACGTTTTTAAAGCCATTTTCCCACCATTAGCCCCTATTCCTTTACCGCTATCGCTACCCTACACCAGCTATTGCAGGCCTACCCTAAGTGTACGCAGCGCCTGCTCGGGCAGACCGCTCACATTTTCAATACGCCTTCAGGGCACTGCGGGGCACCATTCTGCGCGGATCAGCCAACTTCGTCCATCTAGTATGTTTATTCTAATTTTTTACCGTATTGTATCGCCAAATCGCTGCAAACACTTACCAACACAGGCATGACAAGGAGATCCATCATGGCTCAGACAAAAACCACTGGCGCCGCCAGCAAGACTACCAAGAAGCGCAAGCCCGCGGCCAAGCGCAAGCCCGCTGCTCGTCGCGCTGCGCCCGCGAAGGCCAGCAAGACATTCGCCGACAACGCTCAGGAAACGGGTCGAGATGTATTCCTGGCTGGCCTCGGTTTCTACGGGAAAGCGTACGATCGCGTCCAAGAGCGTCTGGACGGCCTTCAAAAGCGTGTTGAAACCCGCCGAAAAAATGCTGACAAGGCATACAAGGAACTGGTAAAGCGCGGCAAGAAAGTAGAGAAAGAAGCCAAGGTTGCACTGGATGATCTGGATATTCCAAAGCTCGACAACCTGACCGACCGCAAGAAGCTTGAGCAGCAACTCAACAAGGCACGGGCCCGATTCGGCGAACTCAAGGAATCTTTCGGCCTGAAATCTGCTGCCTGATCTGTATCCATCCAGGAGAACGCATCCCTGTCCTGCAGGGGCTTTTGTGGGTCACTTCATGTGACCCTTTTTTTGTCCAGGATTTGACGCCTGCCGATACCACTTCAGGTTTACCCCGAGGCAGCACTACTCATGGTGTGGCACCACGACTCCTTGCCCCTAAATGTCACTTAACTCTCGCATGTCTCTAAAACTGTAATGATCCCCACTTTTTTTACCAAACTTTTCTGTTTTAATAGTTGAAAGAGACTAACCTGAGCAACTGACATACCGGGCGGGACGGCCAAGCATATGAGCGATGAAAAAAATAAGGCAGGCGATATCGCCAAGCATATCTGGCTGGCCGGGGTGGGCGCCTATGGCAAAGCTGTAGAAGAGGCACAGGGACGCATAGAAAAAGCAATGGAACCCCCAAAAATGTTCCGCGACCTGGTGAAGGCGGGGGCTGCGCTTGAGGAGGAGGCGAGGGAAAGCACCGTAGCCGCCAGGCAATCAGTGGAAGAGCGTATCGGCCGGGTACGGGATAATTTCCACAACCAGCGGCCAGTGCGCATGGAAGAGATCGAGCAATTACAAAAAAAAGTCGATCAACTCACGCGCAAAGTAAACCAACTTACACGGGCATTGGCAGACGAGGGTGTTCTTGCGACTAAAACCACAAAGACATCTCGCAAAAAGGTAACAAAGAAAAAGGCGACATCAACACGCCTGACACCCGCCCCGAAAAAAAAATCAGCAAAGAAAAAAACTCCTGCGAAGAAAGCGCCAGCTAGCCGCAGTAGAGTGCGTGCCAAAAAGTCAGCGAAATCCAGCAAATCCTGATACGCCCGCTCTGTGAAGACAAGGGACAGAATCCTTCATACCAGCCTTGCCCTGTTCAATGAGGAGGGCGAAGCCAACACCACTACAATCGATATAGCCAACGAACTGGATATTAGTCCAGGCAATCTCTACTATCACTTCAAGGGCAAAGACCAACTCATTTCCGAGCTGTTCCAGCAATATGAGAGGGCATTGAGCGATACCTTGAGCGCGCCCATACAAGCCCCTCTTAGCACCAAAGCAGGTAGCGTAGAAGACAACTGGTATTATCTTTATGTTGTTTTAGAGGAGATGTATCAGTACCGCTTTCTCTATCACAACCTGGATAACATACTGGAACGCTATCCGGATATTCGCCGGCGATTCAAGCGCCTTATACAACTGAAGCGTGCAGCACTGTACGCTATTTGCCACACGCTCCTCGATCAGGAAGTCATCCATGCCAAAGACCAACAGCTACTTGGGCTGGCTGATAACATGACACTCAACCTGACCTTCTGGCTGAACTACGATGCACTGCTCAATGACGATCGCGCGCCGCACGTCACTATCCACCAGGGAGTCCTGCAGCTACTAACGATGATCGCACCCTATCTCGGAGATGATGAGCTGCGCTTCTATCACGACTGCGAGAGCATCTTTCTCAATATGCTGGCAGATGGGGAAAGCGTCGACTCATAAAATCAAGGGAGCAATGCCAAGAGTTGCTGTCAGTCCCTTCGAGCATTAGTTCCGGCCAGACCGTCAGCGCTGCAACATAATTACATCTGCACCCCGTCTTTCGAGACGCACCCCGAACTCCTGCGCCCACCAAGCCCAAGTATCCTCACTAAAAAAACAAACGTGTGTTGGGTCTCTCTTGTAGTGCCAGCTGACAAACGCATCGTGATTTTTCACAAGCTTGGTCATCACTCCCAGCCACCCCTCTGGCTTCAGCATCGACCACAAACGCTGCAGCTCTCGACCGGGGTGATGCAAGTGCTCCACCACTTCTGTTGCGCAAATGAAATCATAACGGGCGTCGAGCACGCTTTTTTCCGGTGCGTAAAATGTGTCATAAAGCGCCACCTGGCAGCCTGCTTGGCGCAGCATATCGGCGAGCGCAGGCGCATTACCACAGCCAAAATCCAACCCTCTCGCCGCATCCGGCAAACGCTGCAGCAGCGGGATAGCCAGCCGCGACAGAAACTGCCGGTATCCCACATCATTTATAGCATTTTGGTGCAGGTCATACTCTGCTTGCTCGGCCCTCCTGTCCAGATAAAACGCAGGGGGGACAAAAACGAGCGCACAATTGCAACAACGTAAATAATCGCGTCGCGCATCTTCGTGGTAGTGCGCGACATCGCGGCAGTCACAGAGTGGGCAGTGTTTTTCACCTGACATCTGCTATTATCTCTCCTCACTTTACGCTAAGCCAAACTTAAGGAGCACAGCATGACAATACAAGCTGGCGACAAGATACCCGATTGCACACTCAAGACCATGGGCGACAAAGGCCCGCAGGATATTGCGACCCAGGATATTTTTTCGGGCAAAAAAGTGCTGCTGTTTGCAGTGCCTGGTGCCTTTACTCCCGGCTGTAGTCTGACACACCTGCCCGGCTACGTGGTAAACGCCGACAAAATCAAGGCTCAGGGCGTCGACACTATCGCCTGCATGTCGGTGAATGACGCCTTCGTAATGGGTGCATGGGGCAAGGATCAGAACGCCAGCGAAATCCTGATGCTGGCCGATGGCAACGCTGACTTCACTGCTGCGCTGGGCTTGGAACTGGACGGTAGCGGTTTCGGCATGGGAACCCGCAGCCAACGCTTCGCCATGATTGTCGAGGACGGCACCGTGACCCACCTCAACGTAGAGGATGGGCCGGGTATCGACGCAAGTTCCGCCGAAACCATGATGACTCTCCTGCAGTAAACGGCGAAAACGGGGCGAGTTGTCAGGTCAGCAAGATGTAACACACACTGCTTATCACCACCGCCCCCATCAAGTTGATCAATGCACCCTCCTGCGCCATTTGCGCAGTCGATAAAGCGCCACTGCTGAACACCACAGTATTAGGCCCAGTCGCCACCGGTAGCATAAACGCGCAACTGGCACTCATGGCGGCCGGCACCATAATGAGTTCCGGCGGCAGATTAGCGGCCAGGGCAGCGGCTGCAAGAATCGGCATTAAAAGCGCAGTGCTGGCTGTGTTCGAAGTGGTTTCAGTCATCAGCGTCACCGCAATACAAATCGTCACCATCAGCAGATAAACGGGCATACTGATCATGGCCGCCAGCCCCTGACCCATCACATCACTGATCCCGGAACTGACAAACCCCTTGGCCAGGCAGATGCCTCCAGAAAATAACAGCAATACACCCCAAGGTATTGTGGTCGCCCGCTCCCAGGTCAGCAGGCGGTTCCCTCGGCCATCTGGTACTAAAAACAGCAGGACCACAGCCAGCAGAGCGACAGAGGCATCGTTGGCCGAGGGTAAGTTCAACCACGCTTGCCAGCCGCCAAACGGCTCTCCACGGGTGATCCAGGCAAGTGCTGTAAGCCCAAAAATTATCATGACGCGTCGCTCCTGCGGCTGCCACGGTCCCACTTTGGGCAGCTTCAAGGCCAGCGATCCCTGCAGGTTACGCGTGAGCACCAGGGCCATGGCTGGCACCAGCAGCACCACCACAGGCAAGGCCCAACGCATCCACTGGGTGAAGCTGATCGATTGGCCTGTAGTTTCCTTATAAACTTGCATAAAAATCAGATTGGGGGGTGTGCCGATAGGCGTTCCCAAGCCGCCGATACTGGCCGCATAGGCTATCCCCAGCAACAGGGGCGGCGCGAGTTTCGAGCGGTTTTCGGCACCGTCAAGCAGAGCCAGCGCTACCGGAAGAAGCATCAATGAGGTAGCGGTGTTGGATATCCACATACTCAGCACAGCTGCGGCGGCCATGAAACCCATGACGAGGCGCCGCCCACTGGACGCACCAAAGAGGTTGACCATTCCCAGAGCAATCCGCCGATGAGCCCCGGAGTGCTCCATCGCTTTGGACAGCAGGAACCCTCCCAACAACAACAGAATCAGCGGGGAGCCATAGGCCTGCGCCACTTCCGTGGGGGTCAGCACCCCAAACAGCGGAAATATGGACAGCGGTAACAGCGAAGTGACAGGAATCGGCACCGGCTCAAACACCCACCAGACGACGCAGACCACAGCCACGAACGCTACCGTTGCCGCATCACCGCCATAGCCTGCCCCAAGGCAGGCCGTCGCTGCACCCGCGCCCACCAGAGGCCCTACCCAGAGGGCCATGTCATTCATCCTCGACACGTCAACTACTCCAGCGATCAGTGTGAGTGGCATCCTGTCCCACCAGCCGGTCGCTGTAAAGCCCGCTGGAGGTGTCAAACGCGAAAGGCTACACTCCCGACCATGGAATATGAATTACCTCAAACACTGACAGACCGATTCGGGCGTCGGGTAGACTACCTCCGCCTCTCTGTCACTGACCGATGCGATTTTCGCTGTGTTTACTGCATGGCGGAAGATATGACCTTTGCGCCCAAGCAGCAGGTATTGACACTGGAGGAACTGCAGGAGGTAGCCGGGGCCTTCGTCGAACTCGGTGTACGCAAGATACGCCTGACCGGCGGTGAACCTCTGGTTCGTAATAATATCCTGTCGCTGGTGGAACCCTTGGGAAAGCTCAAGGGTCTCGAGCAACTCGCCCTTACCACCAACGGATCACAACTGCACCGCCTGGCAGAGCCCCTTTTTTCAATGGGCGTAAGCAGAATCAATGTCAGCCTGGATAGCCTCGAACCAAGAAAGTTTCGGCAACTGACGCGGCACGGCAACCTCGACCAGGTTATTGCGGGCATCGATTCAGCTATCGACGCGGGTTTTAGCCGTATCAGGTTAAATGCGGTTATTCTGAAGGGACGCAACGAAGACGAAGTACTGGACCTTGTAGCCTTCGCGCTGCAACGAGGTATTGATATCGCCTTCATCGAGGAAATGCCCCTGGGCAGAATTGACGAGCACGACAGAGCGCTGAGCTTCCTGAGCAGCGAGGCCTTGCGCCAGATCATTGCTCGCCAACACACTCTGGAGACCACACCCGAGCAGCGGGACGCTGGCGGCCCGGCGCGCTACTACAAGACGGGGAGCAGCCCGAGCCGCATCGGCTTTATATCACCCCACAGTCACAATTTCTGTCACCTTTGTAACCGGGTCAGGGTGACCGCAGAGGGTCGGCTGCTGCTTTGCTTGGGCAATGAACACTCCGTCGACTTGCGAGCGGTGCTGCGTTCAGATGACTACTCGAGACAGCTGCTCAAGAGAACTATCGTTGAATCGCTCGATATCAAGCCGGAAAAGCATTACTTCAACCTCAACGAACCGCCACAAATCGTTCGCTTCATGAACGCCGCGGGCGGTTAGCCGAAGCCCACGCCGCAGTTACTTTTCATCTAATCCCCATTGAGGTATCGCTTTGCACACTCAGGATTTTCCCCAGCTTGAATCAGTCGAACGCATAGAGCAGGGGTTCGAAGCCCACGGTTATATCTGCAGCAGAAAAATTGCAACGGCCGTGTTCCTCGCATTTCAGCTGCGCAAGCCGGTACTGGTAGAAGGCCCGCCCGGAGTGGGCAAGACTGAACTCGCAAAAACTATCGCCGTTCTGCTAGATACGCCGCTCATACGCCTACAGTGCTACGAAGGGCTGGATGAGGCCAAGGCGCTGTACGAGTGGAAGTATGGCAAACAGCTCTTATATACCCAAGTGCTCAAAGAAAAGCTCGGTGACCTCCTCAAGGGCGCCGATGGCCTCGCAGAATCTGTGGAGAGACTGCACCTGTTCGGCGATATTTTTTACTCGGAGGAGTTTCTGGAACCACGCCCCCTGCTAAAGGCAATGCAGCAAGAGAAAGGCGCGATCCTGCTGATCGACGAAGTAGACAAATCCGACTACGAGTTCGAGTCACTGCTGCTGGAAATTCTTTCCGAATATCAGGTTTCAATACCGGAGATTGGCACGGTGAAAGCGACCACCTCTCCCATGGTATTCCTCACGAGTAACAACACGCGGGATATTTCTGATGCGCTCAAAAGACGCTGCCTGCATCTCTACATCCCGTTCCCCTCGGTCGAGTTGGAAGAGCGCATTATCCAGACCCGCGTGCCCAATGTGCAGGAGCAAATGCGCCACCAGCTGGTAGCATTCGTACACTCCCTGCGCCAACTCGACCTGAAGAAGGCGCCGGCCATTTCAGAAACTATCGACTGGGCCCGCAGTCTCATGCTGCTCCATGCTGACGAACTGGGTGAAGAAATAGTGCGCAGCACTCTCAATGTACTGCTGAAGTACGAGGACGACATCGAAGCAACTGATCCCGCACTGCGCAGTCTGCTTGCCGGCGAGGGCACGAGCCAGCCCGGTCACTGACGGATAGATACGATGCAGTCGAATCTCATCAGTTTTATCCAGATGCTGCGCAGCCACGAGGTGAGGGTCTCTCCAGCAGAGACGCTGGATGCAACAGAGGTGACCGCTGCACTTGGTTATACAGATCGCGAAATCCTGCGCGATGGGCTGGCTATGACACTGGCCAAAACCGCGGAGGAAGAGGCTATTTTTTTGCACTGTTTCGAGCGATTCTTCAAACAGGGTCTGGCTGACTTCACAGCTCCCGAGCAGGCCGATGGTGAGCAGGCCGATGCAACGCCTTCCGACGAAGACAGCGAAACGTCCGGCGATAATTTCGACGGCTCACCGGAAAATGCCCTAGAACAGGCCGCGGAAGACTCACCTGCCTTGCGTTCACTCATGCAGGGCCCGTTAATGCAGAACCTGCTAAACAACGAGCGCAACGAACTCACTTTGGCAATGAATCAGGCTGCACAGCAAGTGGATCTGCAGCAGATACAGATGTTCACCCAAAAAGGGCAGTTCACGCGGCGCATACTGGATGCCATGGGTGAGGAGCAGATCCGCAGGGCAATTATCGAACTGGAGCAGGCAGGCAATCCCACCCTGCCGTTGCTTCAGCGCTACCGCGACATGCTCCGGGAGCAAGTGCGCGACTACGTTGAGCGCGAATATTTGCTCCATGCCGAGGGCAAGACACAGCAATTCATGGATGAAATTCTCAGCAAAACCCGTCTAAATAATATTGAGCATGTTTACGTAGGCAAGGTACAAAATCTAATCCGAAAAATGGCCAAAAAATTAGCGAGTCAATACTCCCGAAAGCGCAAGCAAGTGAAACGCGGACAATTGGATATGCCAAAAACGCTGCGCAAGGGTATTCCCAACGACGGGGTCATGTTCAACACCTATTGGCGTCAAGTTAAAAAAGATAAGCCCCAAGTACTCGCTGTCTGCGATGTTAGCGGATCAGTGGCTGCTTATGCGAAGTTCCTGTTGCTGTTTCTGTACAGCTTGCAGGACGTGCTGCCAAGGGTGCGCAGTTTTGCTTTTTCCAGTCACCTTGGAGAAGTTAGCGAATATTTTGATGATTATCCCGTTGAGAAAGCGGTCGAGCTGATTAACTGGAAGTACGGTGGCGCTACTGACTATGGCAACAGCCTGTTGGATTTCGCTAATTTGGCACTGGCGGATATAAGCAGCAATACCACGGTCATTATTTTGGGGGATGCCCGCAATAATCACGGTGACCCGCGTCTGGATATTCTTCAGAGCGTCTACCAGCGCTCCCAGCGCGTGATCTGGCTGAACCCGGAATCAAGAAAATCCTGGGGGACCGGAGATTCTGAGATGCTCCGCTACCAAAGCGCCTGTCATTTTAGCGCCGAATGCAATAACCTTGTGCACTTGGAGCGAATTATAGAACAACTGCTCAAGAGCACTCGCTGATCTCATAGGGCTTACTCTGCAAGGATTGCAGTTACCGCAGCGTCGTTTGTGGTCGACACTGCAAATGCCTGGCGTGTAGGTCTCCCACCATTGCCACGCGTTGCCTGGCAACCGCCGAGAGACCACCGCGCCAAGTGGTGCTCTTGTTGATTTACATATGTCTAAACGTTTACTTGCGAGGGAACTGTTCTTCTGAAACTCGGGGCTGAACAAATACCTTTTCCCTGCTCACTGCGCGAATTGGTGATGGACCGCTATGCCGAGTCTCCTGGCGCGGGTGCCAATGCCCATCCGATGGATACTGCCGAGCTGGTCGAGTATTTGAAGAGCGTAGAAGACTTTAGTATTCCGCCCTGGATAGCGGTTATGGAAAAAGTCGACGCCATGGGGGATCCGGCCACCCCCTCGCGTGAGCAAACCGCTATTTTGCGCTGGCTCGGCAAGGGCCTGGAGTTATGGGAGAAGCAGTATCCTCTGGAGGGACGTCTCGGGACTCAGGTACGACATCTGAAACCACTGGCCGCAGCACTCGCCGTAACTGAGCCTGACTTCCTGCAGCCGGGAGCCCACCCACTGCACCAAATCCTCGACAGTATTCACGAACGTGCCGTAGGGTGGCAGTCTCGCCTCGACCGGGTTGGTGCAGCATTAGAGCAGCAGGTGACACAAACCATAGAAAATGCCCGCGGGTGGTTTGACGATCACTCGACTGACTTGACACTCGTCGCGCAAAATTTTTCTTCCGCAGCTGAAAAGGATCAGGTCCGAGCCCGACGCATGGTCCAGCGCGTGGTCGAGACAGAAGCAGGCAAGGTGAGAACCGCAGAGGCCAAGGGTGAAGCCGCACGCATGATCAACGCAGAGCTGGCGCATTACGATACACCGGAAGAAATCGGCGAATTCCTCACAGGGCCCTGGTTCACCAGTGCACAGCTGCTGCTATTGAAGTTCGGCGCGGAGTCCGAGGAATGGCAACTGATGACCACCACGACACACGACCTGCTTGACTCATTGCAAACACTGGGCGACGCCGATGATGAGCGACGCCAGTATATTTTTGAAGCGGTCACCGAACTGCCTAAAAGAATGCGCCGCTGGCTGCTCAGCCTGCATCACGATACAGAAGCGGTCAACGAATCGATAGGGCTCGTGGAGCGCGCCCATCTGCGCATCTTGCGAGAGCAGCCAGTAAAACTGAGCCGCATCGCACCCATTGTTGTCATAGATGACAACGGGGGCCAGACAGCTACCACACAATCCAACGCGGTTCTAAATACGCTGAAACAGTGCTCCGAGGGTCAGTGGTTTATCATCAATCACGATAACAGCGTTCTCCGAGCACAGCTGGTGCTAAAAATCGAACAGTCGCAACAAATGGTGTTCGCTAACATGGCGGGGGTGAAAGCCCTGCAGCTCAGTTACGAAGACTTCGATCAGCTAGTGACCGACCACAAGATTACTCCTATTCACTGCGGTGCCAGCTTCAGCTTGTGTCTCGCGCAAGCAGCAGGCGTGGATACCATCGAAATACTCAACGCGCTGGTGGGCGCCATGCAAGGCATGGAGCCCGCCGCTGCGCCCGCCGCCACCCTGAACACTGGCGCCCTGGCAGACAGCGATCTCGTTGAAATTCTTCCCAATGAACTCGACTCCGTGCTCGGCGCACCGGAGGATGATATCGAAGCAGAGCTGGAACCTCCATCGCTGGAGGAGTTAGAGCGCCATGCTGCAGCGGAGCCCTCCTTCGCAGGCTATCTCAGCAAGGCCAAACCCGAACGGCCGCCACCGGCACCCCCAGCCCAACAAACCAGCAGCGGAGAAAAGTCGGCGGGGTCCCTCGCGGAACAGGCACAGGCTATCAAGCCAAGGGCATCGGTATCGCCACCTCCGCCCACGAATAACGCGGAGAAACCCGCGTTTCCCAGCGGCGCGGGGCTGGATATCGAGGAAACCAGTCGCTTTCTCTCAACCGATGACAGAGCGAATGCCGGGTTGCTAAACACGAATCAAGAGACACCCAGCCACCTCGGCACCACCGGGGAAGATACTGCGCCCGCGGGCGAAAAGCCACTAAACGAGAACGCCCAGGCCAGGCACCTTAAGGGCTCCAGCGCCGGGCTGCTCGATGGCGAAGCGCCTCCTGATGCAAACCGACAGGTTGACCTGCCCATGGGTGTCTGGATCGGCTTTCATGATGGAGAAGCCCCCACTATGGCCAGGCTCGCCGTGTTCGATCCCAACGAGGACTGCTTTATTTTTGTCAATCGTCAAGGCGTCAAGATTCGCATCGTCTCGCGGCACGAAATGCTGTCTCTGATAGACCATGACATGGTAGATATTCTGCAAGTCACCTCCAATTTTCGAGAAGTGGTTACCGCAGCAAGAAAAAATCTGGAATCCTAGGGGCGCTCACTTCTACTCATGAATGAAAAGAGACAATACCACCGTGTGCCGGCAGCAAGCGCGACATTCGTAGAGCTGGAAGCACCAGGCATCGATAAAGATGAGGCAGGAAGAGTAGTAGTCTGCAAATCCCTTGACGTATCCAGAGGCGGCTTGCAGGTGGTCCTCGAAGAAGAGCCTATCCTCGGCGCCATTCTCCAGATTGGTGTTGCCGTACCCGGGTCGCAGGACACAATCTACCTCGTGGGCGACGTGCGCTGGTGTCTTCCAGATCGAGACACACCGGGCGCCTGGTTATGCGGTTTCCAGCTAATGAACGCCAACGACTCAGATATAAAAAGCTGGATTGAACTTATCACTAATCTGGAGTAGCAGTCGCAACTCGCTGTCGGCGATTATGAATTCAGTTGTCAGGAGAATCGCTGCTCGCCCTCTCCGGAATCCTTTTCTTCTTCTATCTCTTCGAGACTGAATCCTGCAGCGTGCCCTTTCTCCGGCGCAGCCTCGCCGCCTTCATTGGCTAATTTTATTTTGAGCCTGACATTGTTCTGAGAGTCCGCATTGCGCAGTGCCTCTTCTTCATCAATGAGGCCTTCCTGCTGAAGCTCGAATACCGCCGAGTCGAAGGTTTTCATACCACTGCTTTCCGACTTTCTCATCACATCCTTGATACCGTCAAACTCGCCGCGCTGGATCAACTCACCCACCCTGGGGGTGCCCAACAATACCTCAACCGCCGCACACCGTTTCTTATCCACCGTAGGGACGAGGCGCTGTGAAACGACACACTGCAGGTTCATCGATAAATCCATCAACAACTGGGGCCGCCGCTCTTCAGGAAAGAAATTCACAATGCGATCCAGTGCCTGATTTGCGTTGTTGGCATGCAGGGTAGATATGCACAGGTGCCCGGTTTCGGCAAACGATATCGCATGCTCCATAGTTTCCCTGTCACGGATTTCGCCAATCAATATGACGTCGGGCGCCTGCCGTAAGGTATTTTTCAGCGCATTGTGCCAACTGCGCGTGTCTACGCCGACTTCACGCTGGTTGACGATGGATTTTTTATGATTATGGACATACTCCACTGGATCTTCGATGGTAACGATGTGCCCACTGCTATTCGCATTGCGGTAATCGATCAGGGCCGCAAGCGAAGTGGATTTACCCGATCCCGTTGCTCCGACAAAGAGCATTAGACCACGCTTACGCATGATCACCTCTGTCAGCACCTGTGGTAAGCGCAGATCCTGCCAACGGGGAATATCGGCGACAATGTTTCGTGCGACGATACCCACCTCATTGCGTTGCACAAAAATATTAATGCGAAATCGGCCATATCCAGAAACGGATATTGCGAGGTTCATCTCGAGATCTTCCTCAAACGTTTCGCGCTGAACCGTATCCATAACCTCGTTGGCGATGTCCTTGATTTCACCAGGCTGCAAAATATCGCCCGAAATGGGCTTGAGCGCGCCCTGAAACTTTGCGCACGGCGGAGCGCCGGTACTGAGGTACAGGTCGGACCCACCTTCGGCGGACAGAATTTTAAGCCACTCGACAATTCTCACGTAATCATCCTCCTGTTGCATGCGCCCGGATCAAGCGAGGCATCCGGCCTCGGCGAAGGCATGGGCGCACTTTGGCAAGGTGCATCGGGAAGGTCAAGGCTGAGTGGGTCAACAATCTGCAAAGCGACAGGCAAATGACTCGAAAGGGTTACAGCAGACACCCGACGGGCGATTTTCTGGTAACTGGTCTGACAGATTGGCATCACGTTGCGCGCCCTGCGCTAGCCAGCACCGATACGTCCCAGTATCCTCAATCACTGCGACCCGCCCCATACAGAGGAGCCCAACAGTGGACAGTACGCGCCCTACCCCCCTCATCGATGATCTTCAGGGTACCCGTGTAAAGCTGGAATCCTGGATTTCAGATCATCGCGGCCACACCGTCAGAATTCCAGAGCTGAACATCCCTGAATCGACCGGGATGTCCAATGTCACACTGCTATTTGACATAGAGTGGAGCGAAGCAGGCGAAACCCACTCGGAAGCGGTCGTCGCGAGACTGCAGCCTGAAATTGAGCGGCCAGTATTTCCCGATTACGACCTCAGCTTGCAGTACGAAGTGATGGATGCTGTAGGCAGGCACAGTGACATACCGGTCCCCGTCCTGCGCGGTCTGGAAACAGACCCTGCCCTGCTGGGTGTCCAGTTTTATCTGATGAAACGCACGGAGGGTCGTATCCCTACCGATATGCCGCCTTACAATATGGATGGCTGGATGATTCATGAGACAGATATCGCGCAGCGGGCCAACCTATGGTGTTCAGCCGTCGACACAATGGCGCGCTTTCATCGTCTGGATTATCGGGACCTTGGCCTTCAGCGGCTTGAGGAGTCAGGGAAAACGCCGCTGCAAAATCAGCTGGACTATTGGCAGCGCTATCACGACTGGGCACTGGAGGGCGTCACACATGCGATTTGCCAACCCGCTCTAAACTGGTTGCAGGCCAATCAACCTGAGGATGAGCCTACCGCGCTTTGCTGGGGTGACGCACGAATGGCGAACATTATCTTCAAGCCATCCTTCGACGGGGTCGCCGCCATTCTCGACTGGGAAATGGCAGCGCTGGGCAACCCGCTGCAGGACCTTGCTTGGTTCAATCACATGGACGCCACCTTCTCTGAGGGGCTGGGCGCGCCGCGACTGGAAGGCCTGCCCGACTACGAGCAGACCAAATCCCAGTGGGAGAGTGTTTCAGGATTTGCAGCGCGGGACTACGACTATTACCTCATATTTGCTGGAATGCGCTTTGGCCTGCTGCTGTCCCGCATCATGCTGGCAACAGACCAGAAGAGTGAAGTACAAGATAACTTCGCCTGTCAGTTGCTGCAGAAATACATGGATCGACTGGGCTGAGAGACCGACCTACCGGGCGACCGACAACAGCGGAATGAGCATTCGAGAGAGGGCCGTCATGCACACTGCGCCAAAAAGGCTGCATGCGGCTCCGTCTGTACTCTGCTACGATTCGCCGCTACACTTGGCGTCGCGTCAATTTCAGACCGGTATATTGGCACCCGGCTTCAGTCCTGGTTCAGCCCCACGCCCCGTTTGACCGAGGAGTCTCCATTGTCTTCCCATTTGCAAAAGGAACTGCAGGCGCTAACAAAACCCGGCGCCCTCGCTACGCTAACCCGCATCAATCGCGGCATTGAAAAAGAAAGCTTGCGCATAACCCCTGCGGGCAAACTGGCCCAAACCCCTCATCCTGAATCGCTAGGTTCTGCGCTGACTCACTCTTCGATCACGACCGACTACTCCGAGGCGCTTCTGGAATTCATCACCCCGGTCAATGACAGTATCGACAGCAGCCTGACGAAACTGGAAGACATCCACAGCTTTACCTATCGCCACCTGGACGAAGAAATACTGTGGGCTGCGAGCATGCCCTGCATTGTTGCCGGTGACGAAGATATACCCGTCGCACAGTATGGCAGCTCTAATGTGGCCCGCATGAAAACGGTCTACCGTTATGGCCTAGGGCATCGCTACGGTAGACTGATGCAAGCCATCGCGGGTATTCACTACAATTTCTCTATGCCAGACGAATTCTGGGAGCAAGCCTGGCATGCGAGCGGCAAGACCACGTCGAAAGCAGACTACATCACAGGCCGCTATCTCGGTCTAATCCGCAACTTTCGTCGCTATTCGTGGTTACTGATTTACCTCTTTGGTGCATCGCCCGCGGTGTGCGCCAGCTTTTTGCGTGGCAGTGAAAATCATGGTCTGGAGCCCTTCGATAGCAATGGCAAGAGTTTTCATCTGCCCTACGGTACGGCACTGCGCATGGGTGACCTGGGTTACAACAGCACCGCTCAGCAACATCTCAACGTCTGCTACAACAGCCTCGAGCAATACGTGGCGACACTGTCATCGGCAATAGGTCAATCCCATTCTGCCTACAGCGCTATACCGGCCGGCGAGAACAACGACTACCAGCAGCTGAACGACAGCCTGTTACAGATCGAGAACGAATTCTACAGTCCGATCAGACCCAAGCGTGTAGCACAGTCCGGTGAAGCCCCACTAAAGGCACTAATGCGCGGCGGAATCGAATATATCGAGGTGCGTTGTGTTGATATCAGCCCGTTCTGCCCTGTAGGTATCGATGCACAGCAGGTGCGGTTTCTCGACACTTTCCTACT
>CAJQQW010000445.1 GCA_905480565.1 uncultured Halioglobus sp.
ATTTTTTCCCAAAGCGTTACAGCTGCATCCGGGTCGTAGCCTGCCCTGACGGCAAGCTCCATACCGATCTGGTCAGCCTCTGACTCAGCTGTTCGGCTGTTTGGCAGTTCCAGCGCCAGCTTTGCAGCGACGGCTTCACCACCGGCGGCAACGACAGGTTTGTCCGACAGCACGGCAATGGCGACAACACCTAGGGAGGTAGCCATCGTCCGGGACATGCGCTCCGCCGTATGGTTGGCGAGTGCGTGGGAGATTTCATGGCCCATAATCTGGGCAAATTCTGAATCAGTCAGCTTGAGCTTTTCGAACAGACCCGTGTACACGGCCATGCGCCCACCTGCCATGCACCAGGCATTAATCACCTGCGGGTCATCGACAATGGCAACGCTCCATTCCCAGTTAGCGGTGTTGGGATACAATTCTGCAGCCACTGTGATCAGTCGTCCGGCTATTGTTTCCACTCGCCTGGATAAAAGTATAAGACGGATAAAGGGCCTATGTGGGAAATTTTTCTCCCAGTATCCCGTTGCTTTTCGTGCATTGAATCAGGCGATTGGCATCGAACGTGCTGAAAGCGATCTCGCATTGGTTCACTTGCAAATCTTTTGTGGTCGTTTCCAGGTTGTAGCTCACAGAAGTCCATGCCGACCCAGTGTTCAGTGGCGTCCGGGCTGATTGAACGACGATAACGCGGGTTCCTCTCCTGCGAAAAGAGGCAATGTCCCAGGTGGTACTCTGGTGGGAGGTACCAGATGTGACTGGGTCGCGGTTTCGGAATCCTTCCTATTCAGGTGGTACAGGATGCTATCAATGGCATTCTCTTCTTCAATACAAGCGATAACTCTGACAGCACCTCCGCAGCGATCGCAAACTTCAATGTCGATATTGAATACGCGCTTGAGTCGCTGGGCCCAGGTCATGGCCGCATGACGCTGGATCGGTGAGACGACGTCACTATCGGCAGGGCGCATTGCACCTTTGCCTCGTTTTGCCAGCGTGACCAGTCCGCGCCAGCGGTGATTAGGGGCAAGAACGCCATGGAATCGCGTGAGATTGACCCTGGGCTTGGGAACCAGTGCCGCCAATCGTGCAATGAAATCCACCGACGGATGGCCGCCCCGATCGAAGGCTACCTGCGTTGTACCGTCGCGATAAGGTGTCTTTAGGGTATAGAGCACCTTGCCGGTGGAACTCAGTGAAAGGCGGGTAACTGCAACCGCTGGCCTGGCTATGTACCTGCGCAGCCGCTCACGCTTGTCTTTGATCCGATTGAAGGTGACTATAATAGTGTTGTGTGGAGTCGCATCGATGATTGGGGTAGCATCTGGTTTTCACTGGAGTTGGATCGATTGAGGAAGCATACGTGGAGATCGGTAAGTATCATGAAATGGCTGACATCGAGAATCGTCACTGGTGGTTCCGGGGGCGGCGCTATCTCTTTCGTTCTGTGTTGGAAGATATGCAACTGCCTCCCGATGCGCATATATTGGAACTTGGTTGTGGCACTGGCGGTAATCTCTCAATGCTGCAGTCGTTTGGGGAAGTGTTCGCCGTTGAAATGAATGAGTTTTCACGCGAGCACGCTAGAATGAGCACAGGTGTGGATGTGCAGTATGGCAAATTACCTGACATGATCCCGTATGAGGGGAAACGGTTCGACCTGATCTGCATGTTTGATGTGCTGGAGCATATTAAAAATGATGCCGAAGCCCTGGCAGTGTTAAGGTCGCGCCTAAGCCCCGGCGGTCGCATGCTGCTGACAGTGCCTGCCACCAAGTGGATGTTTGGACAACACGACAAGATGTTTCATCACTTCCGTCGTTACACGTCGCGTGAGCTCAGTGATAAAATATCGGGCGCCGGTTGGGAACTCTTGGCCTTAAGCTATTTCAATACCTTGTTATTTCCGCTGGCAGTTTTTGCGCGTTTACTGGATATCGTTTCTTTTGGTGACAATTCTACCGGGATGAAGGTACCCCCAACGGCTATCAATCAGTTGTTTTATCGGGTATTTAGAAAGGAAAAGACGCTGCTGAAAAAATCGCTGTTTCCTTTTGGGCTTTCACTCATGGCGATAGCATGCGTCTCTTGAGGGTCCGTCGCTGGCATATACAGCTCCTGCGCTTTTCATTCGTAGGGGTTCTCGCCACACTGGTACATGTTACCGTGGCTTTTTTTCTTCTCAAAGCGTTAGATTTTCCTCTGGTTTTCGCCAATATTGGAGCATTTTTTACAGCATTCATTGTGTCCTATTTTGGGAATGCCTTATGGAGTTTCGAAATCCACAGCGAGATGCGCTCTCTGATGAAATTTTGCGTTGCCAGTGCTGTCAATCTGTCGATAATTGTACTTATCTCTAGTTGGACTGCTCAGGCTGGTCTGCCGCCATATACAGGGATACTGGCTATCGCATTGGTGATTCCATTGGTAGGTTTTCTGCTGCAAAAAATGTGGGTATTTAACCGATGACGCGAAATGAATCTATAGAAATTTCGGTTGTGATACCGGTTTATAACTCCGCTGCTATTTTCCCCTCCCTCTACAAACGGCTGGTCAACTCGCTGGAGGGCACTTTATCGTCTTTTGAAATTATCGCTGTCGTAGATGGCTGCTCGGATAATTCTGCTGCCGTAATCGAACAGATTCACGAGAGCGATTCACGAGTCAAGTTGATAGTGTTTTCTCGCAACTTCGGCAACCAGATGGCCATAACTGCAGGACTGCGTTATAGCCGGGGTGACATGGTTGTGGTAATGGATGACGATTTGGAAGACCCGCCGGAAACTGTCCCGGGTCTGGTAGCCAAGGCTGAAGAGGGGTTCGATGTTGTATACGCAGTGCGTAAAACGCGCAAAATACCTCTACTGCGCCAGGCAGTTTTTTCG
Source organism: uncultured Halioglobus sp. (assembly GCA_905480565.1). Lineage (GTDB taxonomy): Bacteria > Pseudomonadota > Gammaproteobacteria > Pseudomonadales > Halieaceae > Marimicrobium. The sequence continues at coordinate 2,886 of CAJQQW010000445.1, forward strand.
GGTTATTATCGTATGTTTAGTAAGTTGTCCAACTTTGATATTCCACGTAACGTCGGCGACTATTGCCTCATGCGGCGGCCAGTAGTAGATGCGCTTAATGCCATGCCGGAGAGTCATCGTTATGTTCGCGGTCTCCGGGCCTGGGCCGGATTTCGGCAGACAGGCGTAGAATTTGATCGACAGGATCGGCACTCCGGTGAATCGGGATTCAATCTGCTACGTTATTTTAATTTTGCCTTGGACGGCATTTTCTCTTTCTCGCATTTTCCAATCAAATTGAGCACTTATATGGGGTTCATTATCTCCGCTGTAAGCTTCGTGCTAGGCGCAACCTTCCTCATTGGAAAAATGGCGGGCGTCTTGCCCGATGTCCCTGGCTGGACCTCCCTAGCTACATTGATATTGTTTATCGGCGGTGTGCAATTGTTTTCTATCGGCATGCTGGGGGAATACATTGGTCGAGTTTACGATGAGGTGAAGAAACGGCCACCCTATATCATCAGTCGCTCGCTAGGCCTTGACAATACGGCTGAGAAAGACGCGACCGCTATTGAGCCAGACTGAGTAAGTTATTGTTATCAGTCGAAAAGGGGCATAACTTGAAAATATTTATTTCAGGCGTGTCTTCTGGAATAGGTCGCGAGCTGGTAAAACACCTGCTGGATGCGGGGCATGAGGTGTGGGGTATTGCACGCCGTCTAGATAAACTGGAAGAACTAAGCAGTGAAACGGGTGGAGGTGCGTTCGTTTACGACTGTTGTGATCTGGCGGATACTTTGGCCTGCTCGAGCTTACATAAAAAGATGATTGCTCAGCAGTATGTGCCCGATGTGGTCATTCTCAATGCGGCCCTGGACCTGGAAGATGCGGCCCCTGGGCTGGATCATGAGCAATCCATGCATATGATGCGTACGAATGTGGAAGGCGCCCATTTTTGGCTGGCTGCGTTTATAGAACCATTTTTACAGCGCGGCAGCGGCCAATTTATTGCTGTAGGATCCATATTCTCACATTGGCCCGATCCGGCCAGTGTGTCTTACTCTGCATCTAAGGCGGCTCTGGCGATGCTGATGCGCGGCCTGCGGCTACGCTATAGCGGTGGCCCGTTGCAGTTTAAGCTAGTTTATCTTGGCCCGGTAGACACACAGATAAACCAGCGCTTTGCTGAAGGGTCTGAAAGTAACTCTATGTTAGTGGCGTTAGCAACAGATGCGGCGCAATTCATTGTAGGCGCGATAGAACGGTCGCGGGATAACTATTACTTTCCTTTTTATGTCCGCCTGGTATTCACTTATCTGCGTTGGTTGCCTGATAGGCTGTTTGGCACTCTAACAGCGCCTTTCAAGAGATGAATAATAGTGTCAAAAATGCGCTGCTCCTATCCGGGCTGTTGCTGGTGGTACTCAAGTTTGCCAGTGATCTCATCGCAGGTGCCGACGCCAGTTTTGGGCCGAACCTTGCTAAAGATGCGATTAACCACACTTGGCCCTTTTGGAATTTTATAAAATCCAGTGTTGACAGTGGGGTATTTCCACTTTGGAATCCCTACGTTTCGGTGGGAGCGCCATTGGTAGGCGAGTTGGGTCTGGGGCTGTTTTATCCTCTGAACTGGTTGACCTTCTTTATGCCTGTACCCAGCGCGCTAGTGCTTATCCAGTTTCTCACCGTGTTGATTGCTGTTGTCGGGATGTGGGCCTATCTCCGCTATCTGGCTGTCGCCGTTCCGGGTCGGGTACTGGGTTCAGTGTTGTTTGCTTTTGCGGTGTTTACGGAGAGTTTCTCCTTGACCTTGGGGTCGTCCTACTGCTGGATGCCGGCTGCCCTTTTGGTAGCCCATCGACTATTCGAGACGTTAAGTATCGCAGCGACAGTATGTTTGTCCCTAGTGCTGGCTCTTTGTTTTCTGGCTGGTTTCCCTAACTTTTTCCTCTATACCGGCCTCGTTCTTGTAGTGTATTTTGTGGTCTATTTGTTGCTTACCATGAGCGCGCGGCCCATGAGGCAGTTGTGGGTCGGATTTTGTTTGAGTGGTATCGCTCTCTTGTTAATGCTGGGTTTGATCGCTGTGCAGCTGCTGCCTGCGTATGAGTTGTCAGGTTTGTCCGTTCGTAACATTGACGCCGGAGCGGCCTATAATCCGAATTCTTTTTGGGAAGCTTTTTCCGTAAAACTAATGTTGAGGAATTTCTTGCATCCCACTGAGGCCTATATGTATGCCAACCAGTTCTTGTTGATAGATTCCGGTATCTACTACATGGGTGGTGCACTGTTGTTTGTTCCTCTGGCTTTCTGTAGCAAGCGCTACCTCCCCGTCAGTCTGGCAATCCTGGTGTCTCTTATCTTTTTAGTGCTGCTTATTCAGTCCTACCAGGACCCACGGCTATCCGCGTTGCAATCTATACCTCTGGTGGATTCTTTCCGCGTTAATGGCCGAGCAGTGGCTTATGTCCAGTTCCTGCTAATTGTGCTGTCCGCATTGGGCTTGTCTGTGATCTGTAGCATCAAGTTTAGCTCTCTTACCGGCATCGCGGGAAGGCGGCGCTGGCTCTGGTTTGTTGTCCTGCTGGTAGTGGTGGATATTGGTGTGAGAAGGGAAAATCATTTTTTGGTTCCCGCCTTTGTTTCTACGGAACCACTACAAGTGGCGGACAACATTGAGTCCATTCGCAAAGGGAAAGACCACAAGCGAATACTGATGGTTGCCCATGGGATAGAGCAGGAAGGGTTGATGGATAACGTAGGCCCGAAATACCAGATACCCGCCATCTCGGCTTATGCTGGAATGACACAGGCTCGCTGGCAGAACTATATTCGCTACCTGGTCGGACCTGCGGAATTTGATGACGCTATCTCGCATACAGTGTTGCAGAGATTCTATGGTAATTTTTCGATGGCCTTGACGGATTTACTACTGACGCGACCCGAGATACTCGATGCTGCTTCCTTGGGGCACGTGTATTCCCTAGAAAAACTGGACTATAAGGCTAATCCATTGCCTCGCGCTTACGCATTAAGTCACTACATTATGGCCGCGGATGAAGCTCAGTCGCTGGAACTTCTCAAGCAGAATGCCGGTGATCTCCACGAAGTGGTCATTCTCGAAGGTACGCGCCCGAAAATGCATTCTAGCTTGCCTTCAGGAAGCGCGAAGCGAATCGTTATCACTCGCTACACACCAAATTCAATAGAGCTTACTCCTGATATCAACCAATCTGCGATTGTGGTTCTAACTGATGCCTATTACCCGGGGTGGGAGGCTTGGCTGGACGGCCACCGGGTGGATATTTTGCGGGCCAACTCCCTGTTCAGGGCGGTGGAAGTTCCAGCGGGTAGGCACACATTAGAGTTCAGATACCGACCGAAAACCTTCTATCGGGGAAGGTTGATATCGATTACTAGTCTGCTTTTAGTGTTGGTGTTGCTGGTCGGGGAGTGTTTGTTCTACCGCCATAGATCGCCGAGTCCGCGCGCTGGTACTGACAAGTTAAACGCCTGAAATTGCTAGAATCTGCTAATGAGTACCTATAAACGCCACATATTCCCGCCAGATATCATCTCCTAGTATCGGCACAGTCGCTCACGCTTGTCCTTTTGATACCCTTCGCAGCTCACACCTGCATGTAGGGAAATTCCATTGGGTTTGGCCAGCCGCTCCAGTCCGGGATCAGGTCTGTCCAGGGGACGTATCGTGCGGATCATGAAGGCCT
>CAJQQW010000446.1 GCA_905480565.1 uncultured Halioglobus sp.
TGGCGGTAGCGTTCTCGCCGTTGGCATCGCAGGTGTTGTACCGATTAGCCGGAGGTGGACCAATCGGGGGTTGGCTCGGATCTGTGCAGGGCACTGTTCCGTCGGTAAATTCAACTTCCGCATAAGTAAAGGCGGCGTAAACCGTCCAGGCATCAGTGACCAGCATACGGAAGTCTGCCTCCACGCCTTTTTGCTCTGCTTCATCGACGTTCACAAAGGGCGCGTTGGTGATGACTTGTACTTGTCCGGTCACAGTATTGTAGGCTTCAAAGTTGACGGGCACCTGATAATCATCGTAACGACCGTAAAACACGGCTGCGGTGTAGCGGGCACGGCCGTCCATCAAATCGCCTTTTACACCAATTTCAAAGCTGTCGACTGTCTCGCCGGCGTAACTATTGAACTCCGGTGAAAAAGAACCATCGATGTCGAAGTTAGCCGCGCCGGGGCGGTAACCCCGATCAATGCTCGCGTACAGGTTAACCGAATCGCTGAGGTCGTATTGTAGTTTGACGGTTCCAGTTACCTCATCCTCGTCGATCGTATCTTTCAGCGTGCAGGGGCTGGCAGGAATGGGACACGGGAAAACATCAGTGAAAACAGCCGCAGGGTCGGTGATATCTCCTCCGGGCAATAACTCAGAGCCAAGCCAAAAATCTCCCGCGATCGTGTTAGAGCTATCCTGATCAAACTTGTTATAGCGCAGACCGACAATCAGGTTCAAATCATCCGTGAGGTCGAACGTATTATGGGTAAATACGGCCCACGTTTTGCTGTCGATAGGAATGTCAAACGTTAGCAGGAAAACGCCGCCATCAGCCTGACGATTGACATCTGTTCCCACATCCGTCTGGCTCTGTGCCTCGCTATAATACCCGCCGACCGACCAGTCCCAACGATCAAAGGCATTACCAGATACTCTGAGCTCTGTCTGGTATGACTTCAGGTCGTCACCAAAATCAGTATCCAGAAAAAGATTAGTCTCTGGAAGATCAGTATTGTCCTGATCGGTTTCGCTTTTGGTATGGGTATCCAGGTAGCCCGCAAAAAAACTGATGTCAATATCATTGACCATCCAGTCAAGATGCAACGTGCCGAGGTAATCTTCCTTTTTTTGAATTTTGCTTGGCGCGTCGGCAATCGCCTTTAAATCGCCTGCGTCAAAATCGTAGTTGGCTATGCTCGGATCTAGCGTTTCAACCACCCGATATGTATCGGAATTTTTCGACTCGGTGTAAGTGAAACCCGCCTTGGCAGAAAAGTTTTCCGTCGGCTGCCAGAGCACCTTGGCGCGAGCGCCATCGCGGCTGCGTTCTTCATCTTTATTACGCACTACATTATCAACACCGGTCTCACGATCATCGCTCAAGCCCGCGACCCGAAGTGCCAGGGTTTCAGTGAGGGTAAAGTTCAAGCCACCCTGTACATTATAGCCCTGTGGGTCAGCCTGATAGCTCGCCTGCACATTGCCATTAAAGCCATCGAAGTTAGGATCCTGTGTGTTTAATATCAGCGCACCGCCCGGCGAGGGTTGTCCGTAAAGTGTGCCCTGCGGACCCTTAAGAATTTGAACGCTCGCTATATCGAACAGGCTGGACAGTGCCACTGCTGCCTGCGAGGCCGTCCAATAATCGTCCAGGTAAGTACCCACCCGTGACGGGTTGCTTTGCTGTTGAAAGGTTCCTACGCCGCGCAGGCCCACGCCGACATTCGTGTCGCCCTCGTAGCGCACTTCAAGACCGGTGGTGAGTCGATTAAGCTCGTCTGCCTGGAATACCGAGAACTCCTGTAACTCCTCGGCACCGATCACGGTCACTGCCAGAGGCGCCTCGATCAGTGATTCCGGTTTCTTCTGGGCTGTTACGATTACCTCCTCTAACACCGCGGAGTAGGCCGGACCGACCCCCACAAAAAATGCAAGGGCTGACAGCTGCGATAGACGTTTCATGGCAAAACTCCTTTGCTCTTATCTTCTTTATTATGTTTGCAGCACACTCAACGGCACTGCTATTCTTCCTGAACGATTTCAGTTTAGCCAACCTCATTGTAAGTTCCAGAGAAAAACGCGGTAAAATTACAAAAGCGGCATGTTTACAACAAAAAACCCCCATGCCACGGGTTCTTCGTACCATTCCGAGACCTCCCGACAACCCCTGCTCCGTCTGGAAACAGAGCCGCTCATGCCGAACATCTTACGCACTCATTTCCCATCGCTCGCATAACCCGAGCGCCAACCTGGTCATTTACAGTGCTTGCATGACCTTACTCGAGTAAAGCTCGAGGCTTTTCCAGGCGACATCCAGCGGCATGCCGCCGCACAGCGGCGAGAGATTGATGGAGCCTTTTTGTCGCACACGCTCGACGGCCTGGCTGGGCGATAGAAAGCAGTACTTTCCCTCTTCCCTCAGTGTCGATAGATCGATGGCCGAGGATTCAGCATAGGCCCGTCGTGTAGGATGCCGCCACCGCCCATAAGCCTGCGCATCGTAAAGGAGATATTTGCCATAATGCGCCCAGTCGCGATCAGGGTCATCGGACACAAGGGTCAGACTGGGCTCTCGAGGGAAGATCACCCCGCCCTGCTGAAATCCATGGGTATCACATGCAGCGTTGTAAGCACTTTCCAGCGCGGGATCATCAATCGCGGGGGCGAAGAAAAGGCCAAAGCGCGCTGCACGTCGCGCTGCAGCAACACTGTTGCCACCGATACACAGCAATGCCCGTGCCTGACGTTTCGGCACAGGGTTGAGCTTCGTCTGCATACCGTTGTGGCTAAAATACTCGCCTTTCCAGGCTTGTAACAGCACCCCGATTTTTTCATCCATGATGGAGCCACGGCGGGCCCAGTCAACTCCCAGGGTCCGATACTCACTTTCCCGGTAACCCAATCCAGCTACCGCCATAAAACGTCCCTGAGACAATAAATCCAGCACAGCGACATCCTCCGCAACTCTTATCGGATCATGCAGGGGCAGTAACAGCGCACTGACGCTGAGCCGGATATTGGAGGTAGCCTGTGCAGCTGCCATCGCCAGCATCATAGGCGAAGACAGGAAACCGTCTTCCGTGTTGTGGTGTTCAGAAAAACCGACCACGGATAAGCCGGCCTCGTCCGCCCACTTAACCATTTCGAGGCAACCCTGATAGCGAGCCTCCTGACTATCAGGGCATTCTGGCGAGCGCCGCATATCAAACTGCAATACTGTCTGTGCGCTCATATTAAAGAGCCCTGCATAACAAAACGAACTATTAATACAGTCGCACGGGCTGCCGGCTCAGCCCTGCGTCCCCAACACACGCTAAGCGTTTGCCTTCATACTGTGTGTTCCCATACACCCTGTAATCATGGGCAAGTCCAGAAAAGTCTTAATGCCTGGATTCTCCGCCTGACAAACCGCCTCAATCGCGTTCACACAGTGAAACCCGGTGGTGCTCATGCCGATCGCAGTATGTTCCTCCTGCGGTAAGTCCGACGGAAACGCAACATCGACATGAAAGCTGACGTCGCCCTCAATTTTGATGCGCCAACCCGACGTCCGCGGGATATCCATTTTTTCCTGCAGGCAATTTTGTTCTATATCGTCCATCAGCCAAACCTGCTCCTGAACAATCTCTGTGCCCTCCCGAGTTCGACCGATATGCACATAATTATTCAGTGCTATTGTGTCCTTCTCAATAATTCCTGCGGCCGTCTCAATATCCTGATTCGCCAAAATATAGTTGTGCCTGGCCTCATATTCAATCACCTCGGAGCCCAGTCCCTCGGCGATCATATCAATGGGCTCGTTCCAGAAACTGACCAACATATCCTTGATCGGATTGTTGTCTGCCTCCTCCGGCGTTTTTCCCAGGTTCATCAATTCGCGCACCACACCCTCGGAGGCGTAGTGGCGACAATCACCGTATTCTGACATCGTGATTCGATCTATTCGATTACACCACCCGGTAAAGGTCAGGGGGAATCGCTCGGCAATACCGCCAGGATTGCAGCCAGAGGCGTGGAGATTTACCTGACCCTCGGTGCAGGCCGACTGAATTTTATCCGCCGCCTCTTTATCTTGTGTGAACGGAAACCAATACGGACACGGTGTCACGATGTGCTTGCCGGAGCGTAAAATACGGCACATTTCATCCACGTCCCAGGGCATGGGGCAATACAGTACGCAGTCTGCATCCATTGAAATTATCGCGTCGATATCCTGGGTCGCCATGACGCCAGTCTTTTCACCCTCCACCAGATCGCCGGCATCCTTGCCCGCCTTCTCATCGCTATAGACCTTAACGCCGACCAGCTCCAGTTTTGGATGACGGATAATGCCCTTTAGAGACGCGGTACCGGCTACCCCGGTAGCCCACTGTATTACCCTGTATTTATTCATGTTATCTCCTGGTTCATAAATATATGGCCGGTCAATCCACGTCGCACACAGGCCGTTATATTAAAACTAACACATGTGTCAGTTTACATGCGCATTAACCATGCTACGCCATATCTGTAATTTGATTACAACGTGAATTTACAGTGCCAGGCGATCGAAGCAACGCAACAGCAATTGCTGCGCCCGGATTTTGAAGCAGTGCTACACCAAAACCTGTGTGCAAGGAAAGGCTCGTGCAATTTTGCTGGTGCCATTGGCCGATGCTGACCAGAAATCAATCGCTTCGTCTGTTCTAGCCAGGGCTACTTTGGCGCTGATGCGTCACGCAGAGCTGTAAAAGATTATCAATTACAAGACGTATAAAATGGTACTGACACTGCTGGCTCTATTTCGTGAAGGACTCGACAGCGGTGATATTATTGCCTCGCCACACCGGAAAACCTCGTGACACTGTTCATGGGTGGACTATTGGGTATGCACACCTTTGGGCAGGGCAACCAGATCGAATCAGATCGAGAGAGCACGCCTTTCGCTTGTTTATTACCCTGCTTGACCTAGGTAATTTTTCTACCACTTAAAGTAGAGCAGCATGACGGCAAGGGTTACGAGAAAATTCGCGCTTACCGCCAGCCGCCAGCCGCCAGCCGCCAGCCAAAAATAACTGCAACTCACGCTGCAAAGAGCAGCGCCGTGCAGCCCAGATGACGCCTGGTCGGTCATCCCTTCTCTCGCGGCCATCAGCTATTGAGGTCTCGTGCGGTCATTTTTCCCAGCTGAGACATGTGCACCTCGTCAGGACCATCGGCAATACGTGAGAAGCGCGCCAGTGTGAACACATGCGGTATGAGTGTGTCCTGACTAACGCCCATTCCGCCAAACACCTGCATGGCACGGTCAGCGACTTGCTGTGCCATATTGGGTGCCACGATCTTGACCATGCTGATATAGGGTCTAGCCGCAGTCATACCGGCGGTATCCATGACGTGAGCCGCCTGAAATGTCAGTAGCCGGGACTGTTCTATATCGCATCTGCATCTGGCGATTTCGTGCTGTACGCTGGTTTTCTTGATCAGGGGCTCACCAAAGGCGACACGCTCCTGCGCGCGAGCACACATCAACTCAAGACAACGCTGTGCTGCGCCCACCAAACCCATTGCATACTGGAAACGTCCAGGACCCAGTCGCCCTTGAGCGATCTCAAAACCGCAGCCCTCCCCCTTGATCATGTTGCTCGCCGGAACCCGCACGTTATCGAAGAGCAGCTCTGCCTCGCCACCCGGAGAATGTAGGCTGTCGAATACACGTAGCTCGCGCACCAGCTTTACGCCAGGGGTATCACGCGGCACCAGGATTGTTGAGTGCTGCCGGTGCCGATCATTTTCCGGATTAGACTTGCCCATGACCAACATAATTTTGCAACGCGGATTGACCGCACCTGTCGTCCACCACTTGCGACCGTTCAACACGTACTCGTCGCCGTCGCGCTTAATTTCCAGCTCCATATTGGTGGCGTCGGAGGACGCGACCTGCGGTTCTGTCATCGCATAAGCACTGCGAATCTCTCCGGCCAGCAATGGGTTAAGCCATTGCTCCTGTTGCTCTTGCGTACCGTACTTTGCCAACACTTCCATATTGCCGCGGTCTGGTGCATTGCAGTTGAACACACTCTGGGCCCACGTCACTTTGCTCATCGTCTCAAACAGGGGTGCGATTTCTACATTGCTGAGACCCGGGCTCCAGGGTTCATACTCCTTCGGCAAGAACAGGTTCCAGAGGCCTTCCGCCTTCGCTTTGTCCCGCAATTCGTCATACCACGGCGGTGTTTGCCACAGGTTGGCCTGGTTCAGACAAAATTCATCCCAGTCGTGCTCTCGCGGGTAAATATGCTCCACCATGAAGGCCTCAAGCCTTGCGTTTAGCTCCATCACTCTTTCACTGACTTCAAACCCCATAAAACACTGCCTCAGTCACCGTAATTAGTCGTTAATTTACTCACCACTTCATGAAAGCCATTCACCGTGTCTTGCACGATATCCTCGGCACTTTTCACCTCATCGATGCGCCCCACCACCTGCCCGGACAATGGTATAGCCGCTTCCATATCTCCACCAAAATATAGCTCAGGAATACCGGCCATATGTTCCATTGCATTGAATGAGCCGAGTGGCAGAAGTTCGGCGGTACGCTCCGTGCGCAGCGCACGCAGCGCAGGTCTCGATTGCTGATTGAGGAAGACGGTATCCGTTTCCTTCGCTGCCAAGACGGCCTGCTTCCAATTGTCATGTACTGGAGAGTCCGAGCAACTCAGCATACGAGTACCCATCTGCACTCCCTCTGCACCCATGGCAAAAGCACCGGCCATAGACAGGCCGTCGCACATTCCACCAGCGGCGATAATCGGCAGGTCTGTGCGGGAGCGGATCAAAGGCAGCAGAACCATTGTCGACACCGGGCTGGGATTTTTAAAGCCGCCGCCCTCGCCCCCTTCGACCACCAGACCATCGACTCCACAGTCGATGGCTTTCAGCGCC
>CAJQQW010000447.1 GCA_905480565.1 uncultured Halioglobus sp.
GGCCGTCAGGCGGCCCGCAATGCGCATCTTTTCGAGTTCTTCCGCTGTTTTGATCGAGGCGGGCATCTTCAACCTGTTGATATATATTAATAAATAGTTTTTTGGGCGACGCTTGAGACCCAGGCGGCGGGCGTATTCTAACTCATTCCCCGGGTGATTGTGTATCCAACGCGGGTTACGGGGCTGTGAAATCCTTTAATCCGGACGGGGCTTATGGTATAAAGCGCGCCACTTCCAAGGGGTATGCCCAGATTCTCGCGAATTGGCTGACGTCTTAGAGAAAGTGAACAAAACGACACACACATATCTCAACCTGTGCCAGGGTGCCTGCAGGCAGTAAAACAGCCAAAGGGTTTGGTCGCGGGGATATGTGGAGGATTAACCCGTATATAGGTAACTAACAATGTCTCAAACGCAAGTGAGTATGCGTGATCTGCTTCAAGCCGGCGCGCACTTCGGGCACCAGACCCGTTACTGGAATCCTAAAATGGACCAGTACATTTTTGGAGCCCGCAATAAGATTCATATCATTAATCTCGAACATACTGTCCCTGCGTTCAACAGCGCACTGGAGCTGGTCAAGCAACTGGCCTCCAACAAAAACAAGATCTTGTTTGTTGGGACCAAACGCGCTGCCGGGAAAGTGATCAAGGAGCAGGCCGAGCGAGCCAGTATGCCCTTCGTCAACCACCGCTGGCTTGGCGGCATGCTGACCAACTACAAGACTATCAGAGCCTCAATCAAGAGGCTGCGTGAGTTGGAAGGGCAGCAGGCCGACGGTACATTTGAAAGCCTGACCAAAAAAGAAGCCCTAATGCGTACCAGGGATATGGAAAAGCTGGAGCGCAGCATTGGTGGAATCAAGGAGATGGGCGGCTTGCCTGATGCCTTGTTTGTGGTAGATGTAGACCATGAGCGTATCGCGATCAGCGAGGCCAATAAACTAGGCATCCCTGTTATTGGCATTGTGGATACGAACAGTGACCCTGATGGTGTTGATTACATCATCCCCGGCAATGATGACGCGATCAGAGCAATCAAACTCTATGTCACTGCCGTTGCTGATGCCTGTGTCCAGGGTCGCTTGGAGGCTGGAGAACTGGCTGCCGTGAGTGATGAGTTTGTAGAGGAGGCGCCTGCTGAGGAAGCAGAGTCGCAGGCAGAGGCCGTCGCTGACCCCGCTCAAGAATCGGCGCCAGAGGTAGAGGTCGCTGCGGAGGCCGTGCAGGAAGCCGCGTCAGAGGCAGAGGCTGCCGCAGATCCGGCTGCAGAGCAGGAACAACCGTCTGCCAATTAAGCCTTCGTGTTTCCCGGTCACTGTTCGGCTGGGAAGACGTTCAATCCCCGGTATAAACGCCGGGGTTTTCGATTTAGGGAAGCTGTTTCCAGCCTGTTAGTAGAGGAGAGACACGAATGTCTGCAGTACTGGTAAAAGAATTGCGAGAGCGCACCGGCCTGGGTTTGCTGGAGTGTAAAAAAGCACTGGCCGCCGTGGGGGGTGACATTGAATTAGCGATCGAGGAGCTGCGCAAGTCCAGCGGTATGAAGGCGGCCAAGAAGGCGGGTCGGACCGCGGCAGATGGGGTGGTTGCCACCCGGATTGCTGACGATTGTAGCTACGGAGTGTTGGTCGAGGTCAATAGCGAGACAGACTTTGTCGCAAGGGATGAAAACTTCCTCAGTTTCGTTGAGCAAGTCGTGGACGCTGCGTTTAGTCAAAAACAGACCGATATCGAGGCGCTGATGTCTGGCGATTTGGAGGCGACTCGTGAGGCACTGGTGCAGAAGATCGGTGAAAATATTGGTGTGCGCCGCATCGAACTGCTCGATGCCGAGTCCGGTGTGATAGGAGCTTATGTCCATAGCAACAACCGGATCGCGGTGTTGACCAAACTCAAAGGTGGCGATCAGGATTTGGCGAAGGACGTTGCTATGCATGTTGCCGCTGCCAACCCTCAGGTTGTTTCGCCCGGCGATATGCCTGAAGATCTTGTCGCCAAAGAGAGGGAAATCTTTGTCGCCCAGGCGCAAGAATCTGGAAAGCCGCCCGAGATCGTCGAGAAGATGGTCGGCGGTCGTGTCAAAAAGTATCTGGCGGAGAACAGCTTGCTAGAACAGGCTTTTGTCAAAGAGCCTGATGTAACAGTGGGCAAGCTGGTGGCAGGGGCCGGTGCTGAAGTCGAGGCTTTTGTCCGCTTTGAAGTGGGTGAAGGTATCGAGGTCGACAAAGTAGATTTCGCCGACGAGGTCGCCGCACAGCTCAATGGTTGATTGAGCAATACGAGAAAGCTTTGACGGGGCTGCGGCCCCGTTTTTTGTGTCTTTTCGCTCGGGTGGCAGCGTATTGTCGAGGCGCTCATGAAGTCTTATCTCCTGCGACCTTGACGGGTGATACTGACGCGACTTTGAAAGTGACTGGTGGCAAGGCGGCTTCAGCGTATAAAAGCCCCTAAAGAATTCGAATTATCAGCTATACCCTATAGGGAGATGGCCCGATGTCCTGTAAGATATCGGCGAGCTTTTGGAGGGTGATGTATGCCTCAATCGGCAGGTGATAAAAAATATAAGCGGATACTGTTGAAGCTAAGCGGTGAGGCTCTGACTGGCAATGAGAGTTTTGGTATTGACCCGCGTGTCCTCGACTCGATGGCACTGGCGATTGGCCAGCTTGTGGGTATTGGAGTGCAAGTCGGGTTGGTGGTCGGCGGCGGCAACCTTTTTCGCGGAGCCGCCCTGCAGCAGGCGGGACTCGACAGGGTAACCGGCGACCATATGGGTATGCTGGCCACCGTGATGAATGCGCTGGCCATGCGCGATGCGCTGGAGCGCTCCAATATCGCTACCCAGGCGATGTCCGCGATTCCCATGACGGGTGTAGTCGATCACTATGACAGGCGTAAGGCAATTCGCGCACTGAATAATGGCGACGTTGTAATTTTTTCCGCCGGTACGGGTAATCCTTTTTTCACCACAGACTCCGCTGCCAGCCTGCGTGCTATCGAAACGGGTGCGGACCTCGTGCTTAAAGCAACCAAGGTGGACGGTGTCTATTCGGCAGACCCGGTAAATGTGCCAGATGCTATTAAATACGATCGCCTCACATATGATGAAGTACTTGAAAAGAAACTGGAGGTGATGGATCTGACGGCCATCTGTCTCTGCCGTGATCACAACATGCCCGTGCGCGTTTTTGAGATGGAAAAGCCGGGAGCGCTGCTCAACATTGTCAGGGGTGGTGATGAAGGCACCCTGATCGATTAGTCGGGCGCGGGAGCAACATAATGATTGAAGATGTCAAACAGGAATCGAAAGAGCGCATGGGTAAAACTCTGGAAGCGCTCGGCCACAATTTTAACAAGATACGCACCGGGAGGGCTCACCCAAGCCTGCTAGACGGTATCAGAGTCGAGTACTACGGTGCCGATTCGCCGCTGAATCAGGTCGCCAACGTTTCCGTTGAGGATGCGCGGACTTTGAGTCTATCCGTCTGGGACAGAACTATGATTCCGGATGTAGAAAAAGCCATTCTTAAGTCTGATCTCGGTCTGAACCCGGTCACAGCGGGCGAGGTGATTCGTATTCCCATGCCGGCACTCACCGAGGAAACTCGAAAGGGGTATATTCGTCAGGCTCGCAACGAAGCTGAATCGGCTAGAGTGTCGGTGCGTAACGCACGGCGTGATGCCATGTCTATGCTCAAGGAGTTCGTCAAGGAGAAGGAGATATCTGAAGACGAGGAGCGTCGTGGGCAGGATGATGTTCAGAAGCTTACAGACGATTTCATCGCCAGAATCGAAAAACTGCTGGCGGCGAAAGAAACCGACCTCATGGAAATTTGACAGCAGCTTGTGAATACTAGCCTGAACTCAGAGGCTATTGGCGGCAGCACCCCTGCTGCAGTACCTCGCCACATTGCCATTATCATGGATGGAAATAATCGCTGGGCGAAGCATAAAGGCGTTTCTGGCCGGGCTGGACATCGCGCCGGTGTTGAGGCTGTTAGAGGTGTGCTGCGGGCGTGCCAGAACCATGGTGTGGAGGTGCTGACACTATTCGCTTTTAGCAGTGAGAACTGGGGGCGACCTGTGCCTGAAGTAAGGGCTTTGCTGGCGCTGCTGTCCAGGTATCTGCGTAATGAAGTCAAGGAGCTGCACCGGGATGGTATCTGTGTCCGCTTCATCGGCCAGCGCAACCGTTTCAGCCAGCGACAGCAAAAACTGATGCGTGAGTCAGAAAGCCTGACCAGAAACAACACCAAGGCAACACTGGTGATTGCGGTCGATTATGGGGGTCAGTGGGATATCGCCCATGCTGCACAGGCGCTGGCTCTGCAGGTCAAGGAAGGGCGTCTGCGTCCTGAGGATATATCGCCGGAGCTGATCGACGCCAAGATATCGCTCAGTGACTTACCGCGGCCCGATCTTTGCATTCGCACCGGGGGCGATGCGCGTGTCAGTAATTTTATGCTGTGGCACTTTGCCTATACTGAGCTGTATTTTACAGATACCTTGTGGCCCGATTTTTCCGAATCAGAGTTCGGGCTCGCACTGATGGAATTTGGGCGCCGGGAGCGTCGTTATGGCCTCAGGGAGCCCGATGGGCCGGCGGCGGGTGAGGAGTCAAGTGCTTAAGCAGCGAGTGATTACCGCCGTGATCATGGCGGCCGTTTTTTTGGCGGCTATTGCATGGTTGCCTTTGGTGGGATTGGCCCTGTTGTTTGGGTTATTAGTGGCAATGGGCGCCTGGGAATGGTCCAGCCTGGCTGGCCTGAACAGCTCGGTAATGCGTTTTGCCTACGTATTGCTGATTTGTGTGCTCATGGGTGGCGCATACGCATACTACCGGATTGGGGGAGAGTCGCGACCAGAGCAGTTGCAATCATTATTCGGATTGGCGTGTCTCTGGTGGTCCGTCGCGCTGTTATGGGTCAAGGGTTATCCAGGCAGTGCCTTGTTCTGGCGATCCATGCCCATGCGCATTGTGCTGGGCGTTTTGATTCTGGTGCCCGCGTGGTTGGCGTCTGTCTATTTGCTCAGTTTTCCCCGTGGTGGTTTGCTCATGGTGATTCTGGTGATGGTGGTCGCTGCTGCTGATATCGGCGCCTACTTCGCAGGTCGTCGTTTTGGCAGGCACAAGCTCGCGGAACATGTCAGTCCGAAGAAGACCTGGGAGGGATTTTGGGGCGGTGTGGCCGCCTGCGGTGTGCTGGCAGCCTTGCTATGGACCCTTATGCCCGGTCGGGCGGACCATATCGGGCTGGGTGCCGTGCTCTCGATCATTGTTATATGCGGGTTGGCTTCAGTCGTTGGTGATTTAACCGTGAGTATGGTTAAACGCGAGAGCGGAGTGAAGGATACAGGTAGTCTGCTGCCGGGGCACGGTGGCGTATTGGATCGTCTGGACAGCCTGAGTGCGGCCGCCCCGGTGTTTGCCTTGGGTTTGTTGCTGGTGGGATGGTAGATATGGTGACAAGGCGGGTGGTCAGCGTGATGGGTTCAACAGGCTCTATTGGCGCCAGCACACTCGATGTTATTGACCGCCACCGGGACCGCTACGACGTATATGCCCTCGCTGCATATGCCTCGGTGGATACCATGGTGTCGCAATGCCTCGCATTTTCACCGCGGTTTGCTGTCATGGTAGATGAAGCCGCGGCGACCGCGCTGCGCGAGCAACTGCCGGCAGAGCTCGGCACCGAAGTGCTGCAGGGTGAGCAGGGTCTGGTGCAGGTGGCATCTGCGGAGGACGTAGACATGGTCATGGCAGCTATTGTCGGTGCGGCGGGTCTTGCGTCTACACTGGCAGCGGCCCGGGCGGGTAAAACGTTGCTACTGGCCAACAAGGAATCTCTGGTCATGGGTGGGCACTTGTTGATGCAGGCAGTGCGACAGTCAGGGGCTCGCTTGTTACCCATCGACAGTGAACACAATGCCATCTTTCAGTGTATGCCTGTCGATGCGGATGCTACGCCTCGAGACGAGGGCGTCAGCAAGGTACTGCTAACGGCCTCCGGGGGGCCTTTCCGCCGCTGGACCACGGAGCAAATGGCCGTTGCCACGCCGGACGCCGCCTGCGCTCACCCCAACTGGTCGATGGGTCGCAAGATTTCGGTAGACTCCGCGAGCATGATGAACAAAGGCCTTGAATTCATTGAGGCGTGCTGGATATTCGACCTGGCGCCGCAACAAGTTGAGGTAGTGGTTCACCCGCAGAGTATTGTCCACTCCATGGTACAGTACCTCGACGGGTCAGTGCTGGCGCAATTGGGCAACCCTGACATGCGGACGGCGATTGCCTATGGCTTGGGTTGGCCTGATCGACTGACGTCAGGCGTGGCGCCGCTGGACCTTATTGCAATGTCGCGATTGGACTTCGAGGCCCCGGACGAGGCTCGCTTTCCCTGTTTGCGCCTCGCGCGGGAGTCGGTTGCGGCAGGTGGCACCGCGATGGCGGCGTGCAACGCCGCTAACGAGATCGCCGTCGATGCGTTTCTAAATGAAAAAATCCGTTTCACAGATATCCCGACCGTGATAGAACAGACGCTGGAGCGGGTGGTGTTTGTTGCTCCCGATAGCGTGGCGGTGGTCGAGGCAGCTGATGCCGAGGCGCGCGACTGTGCCGCTGGCGTGCTGGCCAACCTTCAATAAACCAGAGATAAAATGAGCCGGGCTCGATGGATATTCTGTATACAGTTCTGATAACACTTGCCACTCTGGCGCTGTTGATCGCTATCCATGAATACGGTCATTTTTGGGTGGCACGTCGTTGTGGTGTGAAAGTCCTCAGGTTCTCCATCGGCTTTGGCACGTCTCTTTTCAGCTGGCGAGACAGACAGGGCACCGAGTACAGCATCGGGGCGATCCCCTTGGGTGGATACGTGAAGATGCTTGATGAGCGCGAGGGAGAGGTCCCTGAGAGCGAGTTGGACATGGCGTTTAACCGCAAGTCCACGCTGCAGCGGATCGCTGTGGTGGGCGCGGGTCCACTGGCGAATCTGCTGTTGGCTGTTGTCGCCTACTGGTGCCTGTATATGGCAGGCGAAACAGGCTATGTCCCGATCGTTGAGAAAGTGGAACCCGCCTCTATCGCGGCTGTGGCAGGACTGGAGCGCGGGCAGGAAATTGTGTCGGTGGATGGTGTTGAGACTCCCACGTGGCAGGCCCTGAGTTTTCGTTTGCTGGATCGCATCGGTGATACGGGCGCTATTCGGTTTGGCGTGCGTTACCCCGGTTCGGACATGGTCTACGAGTCAGAAGCTGAAATCGATCATTGGATGTCCGATCAGGAGGCGCCGGACCTCTACGGCGGATTGGGTATTACATTGTATACCCCGGACGTACCGCCGGTGGTGGGCGAGGTCGTATCCGGCAGCCCCGCTGAGCGAGCGGGACTTTTAGCGGGTGATACGGTGGTGCTTGCCGACGGTCAGCCTATGCCTCTCTGGCAGGATCTAGTCGCCTATATCCAGTCCCGTCCAGAGCAGGGCATCACGCTGGAGTATGAGCGCGACGGTGATTTGTATCAGACCGGTCTGGTGCCCGACAGGGTGACCGATGAGACAGGACAGGAGGTCGGGCGTATCGGGGTCGCCGTGGCTATGCCCGAGATGCCCCCGGAGTTGGTGAGACAATATGCCAGGGGGCCGCTGGAGTCCCTCGGGGCGGGTATTGCGCGAACCTGGGACTTATCGATATTCACACTCAAATCGATCAAAAAGATGATCATGGGCCTGATCTCGCCGAAAAACTTGAGTGGGCCAATCACCATTGCTAAAGTGGCGAGCGCGTCTGCAAAGTCTGGGTTGGAATCTTACATTAGCTTTCTGGCCTTGCTGAGCGTCAGCTTGGGTGTGCTGAATTTACTGCCTATCCCGGTGCTGGATGGTGGGCATCTGCTGTTTTATTTTGTTGAGCTATTGGCTGGACGCCCCGTACCTGAGAAAATACAGATCGTTGGTTATCAACTTGGGCTGTTTCTAGTCCTCTCGATGATGATCCTGGCACTATACAATGACTTTACGCGCCTCTAATGGGCCGTTCACAATAATAGGTACTGACATGGTCCTGTATGCAGGGTGGATGGGAAAATTTTGATCAGGAACCTTTCTAGATTACTCGCCCTGATGCTACTTTTCGCGGTGACTTCCGTCTCTGCCGAGACCTTCACTGTGGCCGATATCCGGGTCGAGGGACTGCAGCGTATTTCAGCGGGCAGCGTATTTGCTGCACTGCCTATTTCGGTTGGCGATACGGTGGACGATCGCTCTCTTCGGGAAGCTACACGCAGTCTCTTCGCCACAGGCAATTTTGACGATATTCGTATCGGTCGTGATGGCAGCGTGCTGGTTGTACTTGTAACTGAACGTCCCAGTATTAGTGAAATCAATATCGACGGTAACAAGGCGATCGAAACCGAGGCCTTGTTGGAAGGCTTAAAAGGTGCAGGCCTCGCTGTGGGCCAGGTATTCCAGCGCTCCACGCTCGAGGCTATGCAGTTAGAGTTGCAGCGGCAGTATGTGTTGCAGGGCCGTTACGATGCGGCTATTGAGACTGAAGTGATTCCCGAGCCCCGCAACCGGGTCGGCATCAATATTGACGTGGATGAAGGCAATGTAGCCGCTATCAAGCACATTAATGTAGTGGGCAACGAGGTTTTTTCAGACGCCGACCTCAGTGATGAATTCGAGCTTCAGACGACGGGTTGGCTTTCCTTTTTTACGAATGACGACAAATATTCGCGAGAAAAACTTACCGGCGACCTGGAGACCTTGACCTCGTACTACATGGACAGGGGTTATCTCCAGTTCCGTATTGACTCAACCCAGGTGTCGGTGTCTCCCAATAAGAAGGAAGTGTATATCACGGCCAATATTTCCGAGGGTGAGAAATTCACTATAAGTTCAGTGGATCTGTCCGGTGATTTGGTCCTCCCCGAAGAAGACTTACAGCGATTTTTGTTGGTCTCTGAGGGGCAGGTGTTTTCACAGCAGCTGGTCACCTCCAGTGAGGAGTATATGACCCGCCGCCTCGGGGATGAGGGTTATAATTTTGCCAAGGTGACTGGCATCCCGGAAGTAAACCAGGAAGACAATACGGTCGAAATGAAATTTTTTGTTGATCCTGGCAAGCGAACTTACGTCCGCAGGATTAGCTTTGAGGGCAACCAGAAAACAGCGGACGATGTGCTGCGCCGCGAAATGCGGCAGATGGAAAGTGCCCCTGCCTCTTCCGCCGCGGTTGAGCAGGGCCGCGTGCGCCTGCAGAGATTGGGGTATTTCTCTTCTGCGACAGTCGAGACGCCGGGGGTTCCGGGCCACGATGACCTGATCGATGTCAAGTACGCCGTCGAGGAGCAGTCTTCCGGTAGTATCGGTGCCAGTGTCGGCTTTGCCCAGGATGCGGGCGTGATTCTCGGCCTGAATCTGCAACAAGACAACTTCATGGGTACCGGCAAGCGCGTTGGTATCGGCATCAATTCCTCTCGGTACCAGGATCTCTACAACTTCAGCTACACCAACCCATATTACACGGAAGACGGCGTAAGCCGCGGTTTCAATATTTACTACCGCGCGACCGATCTCGAAGAGGTCAATGTGGCTAACTACAGTACCAATACCCTGGGGGGCGCGGTTAACTTCGGTTACCCCATCAAGGAGACGGAACGCCTCGGCTTCAGTTTCGGTATATCTGACACAGAGATCACCACAGGCCGCTTTGCTGTGCAGGAAATTAAAGCCAGTCCACGACTTAATGACTCTATTGACTGGTACGACAGCACGCTTCAAAGCGATGGTACTTACAGCGCCCCCGAGGTTCTGAACCCTCTCTCCGATCTGCCGCCCGGCTACGCGGTAGATCCTCCCTCGGGTCCGGGCTTTCTCGACAGGGAAGGGGATGAATTTCTGAACTGGACAATAACGGGTAGCTGGAGTCAGTCCACCCTGAATCGGGGCCGTTTGGCTACCCGAGGTGTTGCCCAGACGGTCGCACTCGAAGTCTCGATGCCCGCGTCTGACCTGGAATTCTACAAGCTGACCTATAACGGGGAGATCTACCTGCCGGTGCCCTTGCTAAATACCTGGACTTTCCATCTGCGCACCGAGCTTGGGTATGGTGACGGTTATGGCGACACCACCGAGCTACCGTTTTATGAGAATTTTTTTGGCGGGGGCTTTGGCTCAGTGCGTGGGTATGAAAGCAACACGCTTGGCCCGCGCAGTACACCGGCGGATCAATATGATATCTCCCAGCCTGTCACGGCTATTGATGCAGATGGCAATCCTACCCAGATAGGCGGTCCAGATGGCGACGAACGGGGCTATCTTGCGGCAAACAATCAGTTATTAACCAGCACTTTGGACAATGATTTTGATCCCTTTGGTGGCAATGTTTTGATTGAAGGCAGTGCTGAGCTCCTCTTCCCATTGCCATTCATCAAAGACCAGAATCAGATTAGAACGGGTTTCTTTTTTGATGTCGGCAACGTATTCGACACCAGCTGTGGAAGTACGCAAAGAAATTGTAACGACGTGGATTTCAGCGAATTACGCTATTCCGCAGGCATTGGTGTGACGTGGTATACCGGTTTCGGACCGATGTCATTTAGTCTTGCCAAACCCCTAAACTCAGGTGAGTACGACGAGGAAGAAGTGTTCCAGTTCACACTGGGTCGTGGATTCTGAACAACGCTGTAACGGTAAATTATCAGGAGAAGAAATGTGTCTAGATTATTGAAAATTGCGCTGGTGGCATTTGCGCTTTGTTTGCCCGCGTTGACATGGGCAGAGGCCAAGGTCGCTGTTGTCGATGTGCAGGGTGCAATACTTAATACGGATTTTGCTCAGCAACGCATTTCCGAGATTCGTGACCAGGTCGATTACAAGAAGAATAAGGCGGAGTACGACCGTTTGAAGTCTGAGGGTGAGGCTCTGCTGAAAAGCTATCAGAAAGACGCGGCCATCATGAGTGCGGAACAGAAAACGGCGTCTCAGCAAAAGCTTACAAGCATGCAGGAAGATCTTGATCATGTAACAGGTAAGTTGCAGCAGGCTGAGCAGGTCGCTGGACAGGCGCTATTGCAGGAAATGGCGCCCAAGGTGCAGGAAGTCTTGCGTGAAATCATAGAGACGGACGGTATTGACGTGCTGTTGCAACGCCAGTCTGTTATTCATGCCGAGCCTGCCTATAGCATCACTGTAAAAGTTACGGACAAGCTTAATCAGCAGATGGCGCAGCCGCAGTAAATAGACAACGAAACTGCTGCAATAAATCAGTCGGCAGGCTCGTGGCAGGCTGCTCTGGCTTGCCATAAGCGCAGTGAGAGGTGGGAGTCAGGCGGGAATGGATGTTCCGGAAATTCGCAAGTACCTGCCCCACCGTTATCCCTTTGCCCTGGTGGACCGCGTGTTGGAGATTACGGCGGGGGAGGCGATCGTGGCCTACAAAAACCTGACCATAAACGAACCCTTTTTCGAAGGGCACTTTCCAGGTAATCCGGTCCTTCCCGGTGTGTTGCTACTAGAGGCCATGGCCCAGGCTGCGGGCATACTGGGCTTTTACAGTCAGGACAAAACCGTAGACGATGGCTCTATGTATTATTTTGCCGGTGCCGATAAACTCCGTTTCAAGCGGCCCTGTGTCCCAGGTGATCGGGTAATGCTGCGCGCTTCCGTATTGTCACAACGTCGCGGCATCTGGCAGTTCGATGTTAGCTCTGATGTGGACGGCGAATTGGCGGCGAGCGCTACGATCCTGTGCGCGGACCGCTAGCACACGAGTGGATCGGCCGTCAGCGCAATGGCAGAGCAGCAGGACGTTATCATGAACGATATGTTTGATATGCAGTACGATCGCCCCGGTGTAGCCGGCGTAGATGAGGTGGGCCGAGGGCCCCTTGCTGGCGAAGTGGTTGCGGCTGCAGTAATACTGAATCCGAGGTGCACGGTGGAGGGGTTGCGCGACTCCAAGAAGTTAACAGCAAAGCGGCGTGAACAGCTAGCCCTTTCAATTCGCGAGCGTGCCATCGCCTGGTTTATCGCCAGTGCAACCGTTGCGGAGATAGATCAGCTCAATATCCTACAGGCTTCGCTGTTGGCCATGCGCAGAGCGGTAGAGGGCTTGGCGGTGCAGCCGGAATACGTGCTCGTAGATGGCAATCACCTGCCCCTATGGGAGTATCCCTCTGAGCCTGTGGTCAAAGGCGACAACCGCGTTGCCGCAATAGCCGCTGCGTCCATCCTGGCCAAGGTCCACCGCGACAATTCACTGGTAGAGCTAGCCCGGCGTTACCCGGGTTACGGATTTGATTCTCACAAAGGATACCCCACCGCTCAGCATTTGCGCGCTCTGGAAACGCTGGGAGTAACGCCGGCTCATCGCCGCAGCTATGCACCGGTCAAAAAAGCCCTGGCAGGTAAGACACTGTGAAATCTACGCAACAAGTAACATAGACCCTGTTGATGACTGATTTTGTCCATCTTCGCGTGCACACTGAGTATTCCCTCTCGGATGGCCTGGTGCGTGTGAAGCCCTTGGTAGCGCGTGTGTCTGAGCTTGGTATGCCGGCGGTTGCCGTCACGGACGCCTGTAACTTTTACGGGTTGATAAAGTTTCGCAAAGCCGCTTTCGCAGCGGGTGTGCAGCCTATCTTTGGCGCCGACCTTATGGTGTTGGATGCTCATGACGCTGACAGAGCATATCCGCTCTGTTTGCTGGCCATGAATCACGATGGCTACCACAACCTGACTCTGTTGATTTCACGTGCCTATACTGAGGGCCAGACACTGGGAATACCCTATG
>CAJQQW010000448.1 GCA_905480565.1 uncultured Halioglobus sp.
GATGCGACCGAGCGAGAGGGGCATTCTGGTCTTGTGGGGACTTCGGCGGTTATTCAGATGATCTATAAAACTATTGATGCGCTGGGGGCAAGTGATGCTCCAGTATTTATTACCGGCGAAAGTGGAACAGGTAAAGAGCTCGCTGCGGAGGCGATACACCGAAACAGTGAAAGAAAAAGTTGCCAATTCGTCACGATCAATTGCGGTACAGTGTCCCCTCACTTGATAGAAAGCGAGTTATTTGGTCATGTGAAAGGATCGCTCAGGGGCGCAATCGCTGATCGCACCGGCGTTGCTGCAGCGGCGAGAGGGGGAACCGTTTTCCTCGACGAAATATGTGAGCTGGATGTCGGTTTACAGAAAAAATTGCTCCGATTCCTCCAGACCGGAACCTATTGCAAGGTTGGTGGGTCAAAAATTGAAACTGCAAACGTGCGCATCATTTGCGCAACAAGTCGTGATCCGCTGAGCGAAGTCCGGAAGGGCCGTTTCAGAGAAGATCTGTTCTACCGTATGTATGTTGTGCCTGTGAGAATGCCCTGCTTGAGAGAGCGGAGAGAGGACATTGTTCCCATTGCCGAAAACTATTTGAGGACATTTTCCAAATCAGAATCAAGTCACTTTTCCGATATTAGCCCAGCGGCCAAGAGGGCATTGGAGGAGTACATTTGGCCCGGGAATGTGCGTCAGCTCGAAAATATTCTCCATCAGTTGATTAATCGTAACGAAGGGCACGAGATAGAGTTTTCGATGCTTCCCAGCTATATCTGCAAAGGCAATTTGGATGGTGCGACAGATGTGTCTTTGCCGAAGTCGAGATGCAAAGAGTGGGATGCTGATCAGCCGGAAACCTCCGTTAAGCCACTTTGGATGATAGAGAGAGACGCTATCGAGAATGCCGTTGTTGTCTGTGGAGGAAGTATTAACAAGGCGGCAGGCCTGCTGGAGGTTTCTCCTTCTACGCTTTATAGAAAGTATCAAAGCTGGAAGCGAAATCACGCCTGAAGAAAGGTTTTTTCGTATCCAAGGGAGGCATGGCGACCGTGAGGTGATCTGGTCGGAGTGCCTTGCCTTTGGTCCATACAGTCAATGCTTCAGTGAGAAATAGTCTTCAAGTGCTCGAAGTGACTTTTTCATTAGCAAGCGTGTGTCCGTTAATGTTTCCCTGTCCGGCGCTGCGCCCTCTTTTGCCTTAGATTCCATAGCGGAAAAAATATT
Organism: uncultured Halioglobus sp.; assembly: GCA_905480565.1. Classification (GTDB taxonomy): domain Bacteria; phylum Pseudomonadota; class Gammaproteobacteria; order Pseudomonadales; family Halieaceae; genus Marimicrobium. Next base: position 1,219 of record CAJQQW010000448.1, read on the forward strand.
TGCTGATTGATCAAGACCAAGGCTCCGACTGGTACTCTTCAAAATATGTAAAGATCGGAGAACCGCTTGCATGCTAGCGTTATTTTCTAGCGTGCTAATGTGTAAGTCGACCTCGGCAGTGAATTTTATTAATACTTTTTTTAGACCATCTCTCCCGATCTGGGACATCAGTGTATCGATTATTTCGATATCGAGAAAAGAGTTTTCACTTTCGTTTTTTTGCTTACCTTTTAGCCAGTGCCCCAGCTCTTCTATCAACACCTCAACATCGATTGGCTTGGTTAGATATCCGTTCATGCCGCTTCGCATGCTTTTGCCAGCTTCTTCTGAACTCGCGTAAGCCGTTAAAGCAATAATAGGCAGTTCTTCTTTGCCCATCACCTTTCGTATTGCTGCCGTTGCCTGGTGTCCATCCATGTCGGGCATATTTATATCCATTAACACAAGATCAAAACGCTGTGAAAATACGAGCGAGATTGCGTTTTTTCCGCTGTCTGCACCAGTGACCGTTAAGCCGATGCTCTCGAGAATCTGTGTTTCGAGTAGGAGGTTGGTGGCGTTGTCATCAACTAACAGAATGTTGCCGTAAAGTGTTTTGGGAAGCGACTTCTCTCTATGCGGAACAACAGGCGAGCTATTCGTGATAGGAATAGCGCTGGGGATAACGAACCAGAAACAGGAGCCATCACCGAGTGTCGATTCCAGGCCGATCTTGCCTCCAAGGCGCTCAACATTTCGTCGACAGATATCCAGCCCCAGCCCCGAGCCGTAATCACCTTGGACGGGTCGCGATTCATAAGGCTCAAACACGGAATATTTCTGCTCTTCTGAAATACCTGCTCCTGTGTCTGCTACTGAGAAATAAAGCCCTTCGGCTGTTTTCTTAATGGATAGTTTGACCGAGCCATCGTCTGTGAATTTGATGGCGTTGTTCAGTAAATTAAGAAGGACCTGGCGCAAAAGCTCAGGCCTAGTACTAATCTGAGCGTCTACATCCTCATCAAGATCTAAAATTAAATCAATAGATTTTTCTAACGCACGCGGCTTCAAAACATCTACTACAGAGTTAGCGAATTCGGCAAGAAGAACAGATTCATGCTTCTCGATCTTTTCCTCGGCATGCATCTTTGAAACATCAAGAACATAATTAATAACGTGCATAAGGTTATCGGAGGATTCTTGCGCTAAATCGATTAGCATTTTTGCATCGTCATTGAGCGGTTTATAATGAAGAAGCCTCAGTGCGCTGATAACGGCATTTAATGGTGTACGAATTTCATGACTCATTTTTGCAAAAAAAGCATCTTTCTGCTTTTGAGCATCTTCCAGTTCAGCCTTGGTGTCTAGTAGCGCGGAGTTAACATTCTCAAGATCTGCAATCATTCGTGCTTCTGTCGTCATGTAAAAAAGTATATCCAGCTGAACATCCTGAGCTGAAAAATCTGTGAGTTGTAGCGTTTTTTCAAGACGATGCTCTACCATCCAGGAAACCCATGGTGCTCCGCAGAAAACGAGGCACTGCTGCCCCATTTGCTCCTCGACGAACCATTGACCCCTCACCGCAAAACGCTCATCTTTTGAAACCATCAGAATCAAAGAACCGGCCGACTTCATTGCATCCTGAAAAGTTTTTATATCCCTTGGCCTCAAAGACGTGAAGACTGAGTCGAGCGCGGGGTGATCGACAAGTTGTGGCATATGTCGAAGTGCGGTCTCGCTGGGGTCGCAGATTCGAAGATCTTTATCAATCAAAAAGACTAGCGAGAATAATTCGCTGAGATAACGGTCATTAACAGAGTTTATAGGGGGCATTAGTCGTGCGACGATATAGTAATGTTAATTTCTGCCTCGGTTCCGCCTTCGGTAGTGATCTTTTTAATACTGAGTATATTCAGTTCGCAATTGAACCGTGTGGCCAGGCCCCTGAGGAGGCCCACGACAAACGGAACAAGCCCTGCCCGAGAACTGCGATAGATGACCGTATGGTGATCCTCACTTTCTTCACAGTAGAATTCAGGTGGCTTGTAATCCAGGAAGGTGGTCGTTATTCGATCATGTAGCGTGTTGAGGTTGCTCATAAATTCTACGAAATTGGCGCCGCATGCATCCAATAGCGAACCATATTCACGCGGTGCGCTTTCGAGAACCCAGTATTCCCCGAAAAGCTCGAGGCATTTATCCGGTGGCATGGCCAATACCTCTGATGCCGCTCCGACCAGGTCATAGGTGATCTGGTCGTCATAGCTGCGCATTGTCATGAACGATTCATTGGGAACATTAGACACCGCGAGTATTTTCTCCCAGGTGTCGGCACTAAATTGCTCATTGATCATACTTTTCAGTGCGCTGTTTATAAGACCGTACATACCAGTTGGCCCCACAATTTGTGCCGGTGCTGTCCTGGTTTTCTTTCCAGAATCGTAGCTTTCGGTAAAGGGTGGATGGCGCAACTTCGAGCAGGCCGGCCGCCCTATTGACGTTACCATCGCAAGCAGAAATAGCGCTTTCGATTGTATCTTTCTCTATTTTCCAAAGAGGCACTACAGCTGCTTGTGTCAGATTACGAGGCGCGCCAGACTGGTCGTTTACACTGTCATCAGATGGCAGGAACCCTGTCTCAAGATCACCGGGAAACACGTAGTCCGGAAGCATGGAGTGTTCGATCAGGTTGTCATCATAAAGAATTACCATTTGATGGATAGCATTCTGAAGCTGTCGAACGTTTCCAGGCCAAAGGTATTGCTCCATTGCTTTTTTTGCTTCCAGAGTAAAGCCAGAGAAAGATTTATTTTCCTCTGTACAGAACTGAGCGAGAAAACTATCTGCTATTTGCATGATATCCTCACGACGCTCTCTCAATGGAGGTAGGGTTACCGGGACAACGTAGAGGCGGTAAAACAAATCTTCTCGAAAACGACCCTCTTTCATTTCCTCAAGTGGCTCACGGTTTGTCGCACAGATAAACCTTACGTTCGCAATTTGCAGTTTGTTGCAGCCAACCTTGCGATAGGTGCCTGTCTGGATAAAGCGTAGCAGTTTTTTTTGCAGGTTTAGATCCAGCTCACAGATTTCATCAAGGAATAGTGTGCCCCCTTCTGCAGCACCGACAGCCCCTGTCCGATCTGAACCGGCACCAGTAAATGAGCCTTTGACGTGGCCGAAGAGTTCGCTTTCCATTAGTTCTGTTGGTATGGCGGCACAGTTTATTGCAACCAGTTCTCGCGAGTGACGACGACTACTGTTGTGGATAGCTTCTGCTGCTAGTTCTTTGCCGGTACCACTTTCTCCTACGATGAACGCGGTAGCGTCACTTGCCGCCAGTGACTCAATCTTTTTGTACACGGCTTGCATCGCCGTCGAGCGTCCGATGAATCCTGAAAAGCCGTCACGTTCGAAGACCGCAAGCTCTCTGACCTTTTTCCCAAGGCGCAACTTTGCGACGGCATTTTCGAGTGTGACTTGAAGCCGTGATGCATCAAAGGGTTTTGTCAAAAAGTCAGAAGCGCCCATATTTATCGCTTCCAGTGCAATTTCATTCGTTCCATGTGCCGTCATAACGATAATTGCAGCATCATTGGTTGCCTCGCCATAACGTGCGAGAAAATCCATGCCGCTGCCATCGGGCAACTGGATATCAAGTAAGACAACATCAGGGCGATTAGCGTTATACGCGTCGAAGGCCTCTTTGAGGTTGGCAGCAACGTGTATTTCATGGCCTGTGCCTTCCAGATACGCGCGGTAGACCTCAGCGAGAGAAGGGCTGTCCTCAACCATCAGTAGACTTATTGCACTGTCGCTCATTTAGTTTCTCCTGTGAGAGGCTTGCTGACGCTCTGCAGTTCACGGTCGCCTAGAGTTGCTTTTATCGGGATGACGCGGAGCTGAAAACGGGAGCAGATACGGTCAACGCTAACACTTTAGCGGCAAGTGCATGACATTTCAGCAAAATTACGCAATTTGCGTTGCAAAATAGCCGTCAATGCAGCGTGACGGTATATAAAATACAGCTAAATCATTCAATGGTTATAAACGGTGCTTCCGACATTGTCGTACCTGGTGCGGTGCCTGCTATTTTAACGGGACGCGTTGAATCGTGCCGGACCACCGCCGTGATGCTGAAAAGCAGATGCCTCGGTAAGGGGTTAGTGGCAGTGCAGTGAGGTCGCTGTTTCTCTCTCGCGGGTGCTGGCTGACCGGGGTTCAAAGAGGCC
>CAJQQW010000449.1 GCA_905480565.1 uncultured Halioglobus sp.
GACGCCCAGTTTCGGGGCAAGGCACTCAACGCCATGCAGAACCGCATCAGCGGGGAGCAAACGGTGGTGTTTGTGTCGCATATGACTGATCAGGTGAAAGTGCTGTGTGATCGGGTGATATGGCTCGAACACGGCAAGGTGGTTGCCGAAGGACCTGCCGCGGAAGTTGTCGACGCCTACACGCAGAAGGTAAGCAGAGAAAATAAATACGTGCCTGAGGACAAAGAGGGTGGGCAAGCCTCCGGATAATTCAGCGCCGGGCCGCCTGCCGAATCATTGATCGACGCCACCCGCTAACGCTGACGGTTTTGACCCTGCGAGAGTTCACAGGCGATCAGAATCGCCTGTTCCATACTGCGCCAGTCAGCCTCGCCGCTTCCCGCTAGCTCCAACGCTGTGCCGTGGTCTACCGATGTGCGCACCAGGGGAAGGCCGAGTGTGATGTTGATCGCCTCGCCGAATCCAGCGTATTTCAATACAGGCAGGCCCTGGTCGTGGTACATAGCAAATACCACATCGCTATTGTCCAGCACCTTTGGGTTGAAGGCGGTATCCGCAGGCAGTGGCCCTGTTAAATTCATACCCTCGGCTCGCAGCGCCTCCATGACCGGGATCAGTGTGTCGATCTCCTCGCGCCCCATATGTCCGCTTTCTCCGGCGTGAGGATTGACGCCCAGCACCGCAATTCTGGGTGAGGGGATGCCGAATTTATCCCGGAGATCGTTGTGCAGTATGTTTAACGTGCTCTTGAGTAGTTCAGGCGTAATGGCGTTGGCTATTTCACGCAGTGGCAGGTGAGTGGTTGCCAGCGCGACGCGCAGTTGCCGTGTAGCCAGCATCATAACGACCTGTGATGTCCCGCAGGCCTCCGCCAGAAACTCAGTGTGACCAGTGAACGGAATCCCCGCGTCGTTGATCACCGATTTTTGTACCGGGCCTGTGACCATCGCTTGGTAGATATTTTTTTGGCAGCCTGCTACGGCCTCGCGTAATGTCTCGATAACGTAGGGTGCGTTTGCCGGATCCAGCTTGCCGGCGCGGGAGGGGTGGTGCAATGGAACGGGCTGGATGCCGAGGTGGCCTGCCGCCCTGATTTTTGGTGGAGCGTTTGTGTCTAGTGGTGACAGCGTGATGTTAAGCCCCAATGCCTGCGCTCGCGTGTTCAGCAACTCCGGGTCGGCAATCGCGACCAACTCGGCATCCCAGGACTGTTGTGCAGCCATGAGAATCACGTCTGGCCCAATCCCGGCGGGTTCACCGGCCGTGAGCGCTATCCTCGGGACGTTCACGGGGTCACCTACTTGATGTCGACGAAGGCTTCGTCGCGAATTTGTCGCAGCCAGGCGTCGAGCTCTTCCTGGTACTTGCGGTTGTGCACATAATCCATCGCCTTATTGCGCGTTGCGAGGTCAGACATGTCCTTGTCGCGTCGGCCCTCCACTTTGACGACGTGCCAGCCGAACTGGGTGCGCACGGGTTCTGCAATCTCGCCAACCGGTGTTTTTTGCACAGTGGCCTCGAACTCGGGCACCATTTGTCCGGGCGTGGTCCAGCCCAACTCGCCACCCTCCTGAGCGGAGCCGATATCCTCTGAGTACTCCTGCGCCAATTCACTGAAATCCTCACCTGCCAGAACTCTGGCGCGCAGGTTGGCTGCGAGTGCTTGAGCCTGTGCGTCTGTCATTATCTCTGAGGGCTTGATTAGAATATGGCGCGCCTTGGTTTGCGTGACAACCTGCTCGCGCCCCCTGACCTCCACGAGGTTGATGATATGAAAACCGCTGTCAGAGCGAATCGGTTCTGAGGTTTCTCCCGGCTTGAGAGCCGGGGCGACATCACTGAGCAGTGAGGGCAGATCTGCCAATTTACGCCAGCCCAGATCGCCGCCGGTAAATTGGTAGGGGCTGGTACTGTCTTGCACCGCCTGTGCGAAATCGGTACCCGAGCGAATGCGACTGAGCGTAGCCTCTGCCTGGTTTTTGGCTGCTGAAACCTGTTCGGGAGGCGCATCAGAAGGCAGCGCAATCAGCGCGTGGAGCAGACGGAACTCCGGCTGGGTCAGGTTTTGACCCTCGCGAGTCGACATAAAGTTCCCGACCTCTTCCTCGGTAATCTGAACGCGTTGGTTGATATTGCCCATTTGCACACGTCTGATAATCATTTCGCGGCGCACCTGCTCCCGCATATTCTCGTAGGATTGGCCCTGCGACTGCAGTGCGGCCTGAAACTGCTCCAGGGACATGCGGTTCTGGGCCGCGATTCGCTGAGTGGCGCGATTGATCTCCTCGTCGGGAATGCGAACGCCTGCGCGCCTGCCCATTTGCAGTTGAATATTTTCGAGAATCAGTTGATCCAGAGTCTCGCGAATCAGAGTGTCTTCCGGCGGCATCTGAACGCCTCGCGATTGTAAGCTCTGGGTCAAAGCGTTGACCCGCTCGCGCAGCTCACTCGCCATGATGATGTCATCATCGACTATCGCCACGACCTGGTCGATGACCTCAGTAGCGGCCTGTGCTGGTGACGTTGCCAACACAGCGAGCAGCAGGCACAGCGAGAGGTGCAGTAGTCTAGTAATCACGTTCTTCATAGCCTCGAATCATGTCGTCCATGACTTTAGTTACGCGGTTGCCAAAGCCCCCCATGCCCTTCAGGACAAACTGGAACTGAATAGTACTTTCGCGTTCCAGATCGGGATCATCGAAATTTACAATGGTGCTGACGTTGTTGTAGTAACGCAACTGCAGCAGTCGGACTGTCCAGCAGCAACTATCATATTCGACCCCAATCATATCTTCTATGCCGATACTGTTTTCCAGTGAATAGCGTATAGCCCCAAAAATACTCCAGTTATTGTCGAGGGGCAGGAAACTCGATGCGCTGGCCTCGTCTGTCTTTGTCTGCCCGAAAAT
>CAJQQW010000450.1 GCA_905480565.1 uncultured Halioglobus sp.
GTGGAGAGCGGTCGTGCGGCCTCCCACCAGGGCAAGGGGTGGGAGTTGTTCACTGATCGCGTCATCGAAGTGGTGAACGCGCAGCGCACTGGTGTTGTGTTTCTGCTGTGGGGCGGATACGCCCAGCGTAAGGGCGAGAAAATCGACGCGGATCGCCACTGTGTGCTCAAGGCGCCGCATCCCTCACCGCTGAGTGCACACCGTGGCTTTTTCGGGTGTGGTCATTTTGTCGCAGCGAATGAATACCTCGCCCGCCAGGGCTCAGTGCCGGTGGATTGGCGCATACCGGATTAGTGTTTGTGGGCGGCAATCACCCTGGCGTGGTCGATTTGCCGCTGCGCAGCTTTTACTGCACGCTATCCTCTTCCCTGATGGTCACATAGGGCAGTTTTTCCAGCTGCACATCAGTGCCTTGTTCGCTGTCGATATGCAGCCCTTGCGGCACCGCTGCTGTGACCGCTTCCAGCAATAAATGATACATATCTGCGCCCTTGGCACAGTTCACGACACTCCCGATCGCTTTGTCTGAGTCGCTGGCGTAAACAAGGCTACCGGGGTTGCATAATGTTGAAGAGGGCACTGTGCCGAGAAAGGTGCGTCGCTTCGGTGTGCCGCGATAATGCAGGCGCGCCACGACCTCCTGTCCCGTGTAGCAGCCTTTTTTGAAACTGATATGGCCGGTCAGGTCGTAATTGAGTGTCTGGGGCACAAATTCCTCGATCAGTGCCTCAGTGATGCGCACCACCCCGTGCCGTATCTGTGCGCACTGCCAGTCTCCCTCGTCGCTCTCTTGAGCCTCATTCCGTAGCCCAGAGGTGATAGATGCCGCCCTGTCATCCCGCAGGTAGCACTCGTACGACGTGCCCTCATCGTCTACCTGTACGAGCAGGAAACCCTCCCCGCCCGCGGTCGTGTAGCGCTGCTCGGGTGCCGCCCCGAGTAGGTTGGAAAGAACGGTACGTGCATCATCTCCCCAAATGCCGATAACGCTCCAGTCATCCCGGTTGTCCTCCAGTGTGGCCTTGGAAAAAATAATATATTTGCCAAAAGCGGCGGCACTGGTCGGGCGAATTTCGCGACGCAGGCGCAGGGCAAAATGATCTTCTCCCAACTCGCAAAGTAGAAAATCGCAGACCACCCGGCCCTTGGGTGTGCAGTAGATACCGGGCAGCGCATGCTCCGGATTCAATTCGCGGGTGTCACAACTGGATTGTCCCTGCAGAAAAGTCAGGGTGTCGGGCCCGCTGATATGCAGCAGGGCCTCGCTATTTAATCGGGCAAACTGGCAATTCACTCTTGGCATCCTTATCGTCCTCAGCGGAATAATACGGACTGTCTTGGCGTATGTCAGTACTCTTGAAGCAACTCGGCGTTATACTGAACATATTTGATATGCCCCCGCCGCGGAATCAGCACTATGATTGATCAGGAAGAAGTACGCCGAATGCAGTGGGCCGCCAGGCGTGGCATGCTCGAACTTGACCTTGTTCTGGAGCCTTTTGTGAACAAGCGCTACTCTGATCTGAGTGATTCGGATCGCTTGATTTTTCAGCGCTTGATGTTGTGCGAGGATCAGGAATTGTTCTCCTGGCTGCTGCAACGAGAGGAGCCGGAGGATAAAGAGCTTGCCTCTATCATCAAGCAGATACTCAAGTTCGCCCGAACTATGCCTGCAGATAGGTAACTCCCGTCTGCGGTACTCACTGGCGTGGACCTTGATTGTCGCTGAAATAGGCGCAATTGGTCTTCTGTTCCTGCGCGGGTATCCCTGTGGAAGTCTGTTGCTGTTACTGGTCTCTATTGGTCTGATGAGGCGTCTGGTCCTCAACCGCGCGCGGGGTCTGGGTCTCGTATGGCGCCTAGGTAATTGGAGGCTCCTGAGAGGCACTGCGTCCTTACCTGTCAAGCTTTTGGCTGCGCCTGTCGCAACGCCTTGGGTGATCTTTTTGGCTGTTGTAGAGCTTGCCGGGGGGCGCACAACGCGTCTTTGGATCTTTCGGGATAGTGTGTCGCCAGCGCAGTGGCGGCGTTTGCAGGTGCGTTCGGAGCTTGCGACGAGGTGCGATCGTAAGCCAGTTTCAGGGCGCTGATACGCCGGGCTGTAAAATAGTGTCTCTCGCGACGGGCATGGTTTCCAGGTAGTCCAGTGTATAGTGCAGGCCTCGGCTTTCCTTGCGGGAAATGGCACAGCGGATCATGAGTTCCGCCACCATCGCCAGGTTTCTCAATTCTAGTAGATCATTACTGACCTTATAGTTACCGTAGTAATCGGCAATTTCAGTTTGCAGCAGGTCGACCCTGTGCAGCGCCCGTTGCAATCGCTTGTCGGTTCTAACGATGCCGACATAGTCCCACATGAAACGGCGCAGTTCGTCCCAGTTGTGGGAGATCACGACGTCCTCATCCGAGTCGGTCACCTGGCTTTCGTCCCATGCAGGAGCGACGCTGGGTGCTGCAATGCGGTGCATATTTTCAATAATGTGATTGGCAGCGGACTCCGCGTAGACAATACACTCCAGTAGTGAATTGCTGGCCATCCGATTGGCGCCGTGCAGTCCGGTGCAGGATGATTCACCCACTGCGTAAAGACCACTGAGATCGGTGCGACTGTGCTGATCAACCAGTATGCCGCCGCAAGTATAGTGGGCTGCCGGGACCACCGGAATGGGTTCCTGGCTGATATCGATGCCGAGTTCTGCGCAACGGGCCATGATGGTTGGGAAGTGGCTGCGCAGAAAGTCGTTTGATTGGTGAGAAATATCGAGAAACAGGCAGTCCGCGCCCAGACGCTTCATTTCATGATCGATGGCTCTGGCCACCACGTCGCGCGGGGCAAGCTCACCGCGCGAGTCGAAATCTGGCATGAAGCGGTGGCCATCAGGTAGCAGAAGTCTACCCCCCTCGCCGCGGATCGCTTCGGTCACCAGGAATGACTTCGCTTCCGGGTGGTACAGGCAGGTCGGGTGAAATTGGTTGAATTCGAGGTTAGCCACCCGACAGCCCGCGCGCCAGGCCATGGCAATCCCGTCACCGCTGGCGCCGTCGGGGTTGCTGGTGTAAAGATAGACCTTGCTGGCTCCACCGGTGGCGAGAACCACCGATTTAGCCTGGAACAGCTCTACATGACCGCTGGCTTGGTCGAGGATGTAGGCGCCTTGGCAGCGCCCATCGCTAACCACGAGGTCGACCGCGGTGCGATGCGTGTAAATATTGATATTATCCGACGTCTTTGCGCGGTCGGACAGAACCTCGGAAATAGCGCGACCGGTGCGATCAGCGGCGTGAATGATACGCCTGTGGCTGTGTCCACCCTCCCTGGTGAGATGGAATTCCTGTCCACGCTGGTCAGTACTTTGACGCAGGTCGAAATCCACGCCTTGCGAGATCAGCCATTCGACACAGTGACGGCTGTTTTTCACGGTAAACTCTACAGCGTCTCTGTGGCATAGACCCGCGCCAGCAGCAAGCGTGTCGGCCACGTGGGAGTCCACCGTGTCGCGGTTGTGCAAGACGGCCGCCATACCCCCCTGGGCCCAGTAGGTTGACCCCTGGTTGAGCTCGGCCTTGGATAAAAGGGCGACGCGGTAGTCGGCGCTGAGATGCAGCGCCAGGCTCAGTCCTGCGGCGCCACTGCCAATCACAAGCACATCGTGCTCGTAAACGGCCGTCATGACACCTTGGCCTTGCCGCCCGGCGGCACTAAATATATTATAAGACTCAAAGACTTAGCATCGACGCGAAATTTTAACACCGAGTATATACGACCTCGTGGGAAATACGAAAAAAAACCGAAAGGGAACTTTTGCTATCGCGGGCTCTCGTAGACTGCGTTATAGCCTGAGTGCAAGAACTAAAAAAGAAATTTGTTGTCTATCAATATCGAGGCAGGCTTGGATGCGGCAGTCGCTAGCGATGAGTGTCATGAGCAGGCCGGGGACATGACAGCCACGGCGACTGATCAGCAGTTGGTCGAGAGAGTGCAGCGAGGTGATACGCGAGCGTTTGATCTGCTGGTATTGAAATACCAACACAAGATTTTTAGTTTGATTGGTCGCTATGTGCGCGATGCAGATGAGGTGCAGGATATTGCTCAGGAGGCGTTTATCAAAGCCTACAGGGCATTACCGAATTTCAGAGGTGATAGTGCTTTCTACACCTGGCTTTACCGTATTGCTATCAATACCTCTAAAAATTACCTTGTGTCTCGCTCCAGGCGCCCGCCAGGAAAAGATGTAGAGGTCGAAGATGCGGAGTACTACGAGAGTGGCAGTAGCTTACGAGAAATCGAAACTCCGGAAAGTGCACTGTTTGGTGCGGAGTTGAAACAGGTTGTGGAGACGGCCATAGCAGATCTTCCCGAGGATTTACGCACAGCTGTCACCTTGAGGGAATTCGATGGACTTAGCTATGAGGAAATCGCCGAGGTGATGGAATGCCCCGTTGGTACAGTTCGATCGCGTATATTTCGAGCGCGCGAGTCTATC
>CAJQQW010000451.1 GCA_905480565.1 uncultured Halioglobus sp.
GTAAGCACTTCCGCCGAGTGGTGTATTTTATGCAGCGACCAAAATATCGGCACGCGGTGCATTGTGTAATGAATACAAAAAAATACGAGATCGTAACAGAGCAGCGTGAAGAGACTGTAAAACAACATCCAGGGTATGGTTACTGCAAGAGCGGGTGTTGTGCCGAATAGCGTCTCTAATACGCTAATGACAGCGGTCTCCGTACCAGGACCAACCGTTGCCAGTAAAGAAACCACCCACAACGGCCGCAATAACTGTTCCAACGACCATAGCCAGATATCGACTCTGGCGGAAACGTGAGTGTAGATTTCTTTCGGAAACAGGAACTGCCATAAACCGGCTTTGCGCTCGTGCCCGTCGGCGCCGCGAGAACCGCGGCCGGCGCGAGCAAAGAACAACATAATTGCGATGGTAAATGTTAGCAGCAGAGCATCCCAGCGCAGGTCAGGGGGCAACTCCACCATGAATGTATTCTGAATCAGGCTGTCGAGTTGGGCGAGGGCATCGCTCAGTGGCCCCTCTATGTGCGCCTCAGCGTCGGTTTTACTCATAACTTCAGCGTGTCCAAACTCTGCTGAATAATCGGCCTGTGGATCAAGGAACTTGCAAATCCCACTGTCGGGGCGCCCACTCGATGATAGCGTCAGCATCTTCCCTCAACAAAAAGTCTGCGGTTACGGCGGCTTCAGTCGCCTCAGTCACGGCCTGTACGAAACCTGCCTGATCGACATATAGCGAGGCCATCTGCTCAGCGCTGAACAGGCTGGTTGAGCCAAACAGGAAGCAAAAGCTATTCCCGGAGTTCGCGTCGCCAAGGAGCACTGCGGAGGGAGCATCGACATAGGGTGAACGAATACCGCCAAGTGCGTTACCGAGATCGTCGTAGAGGTAGTCAGAGCCATCGTCGTTGAGGATCAATTGGGGTGATGTGGGGGGCAGAGTGCCATCGTTGACCCAATCGTTCAGCGCGCGCACGCCTCGGTTAAACACGTAATGATGAGGGCCATTATTCAAAGGCCGGTCACAGGTGATAAAACCCAGAACGGATGTTTCCTCAACGACTGAAGCAAAAAAAGGGTCGCCTTCGGTGTCGTCTCGCCCGGTAACAAACGTATACAGATCGCCGTGGGCGGTCCCCGCAACCTCCCAGGCTCGTATCATATCAGTATCAGGTTGACGGGCCTTCTCAAATTCCAACAGGACTACGTCGGTCTCCGTCTCAAAACTTAACACCGGCACATCGATGTCGGTGCGGATCAGCGCGCCGCTCGGGGTGGCTATCTCCGCAAGGGGGGATTGTGATAAAGCTGAGGCACCGTCCCCGCGGCTATGCACCATGTAGCCATCATAGGGCCGAAAGAGCGGATGCACCGCGTTGATGTAAGTGACAAGCCGCCCGGCCGATTGTGATTCGCCATAGGCGATCAGGTGCTTAACATCCAATCCATCCAGTGGTGCAATGCCATCCGGATTACGCAGGGCCTGCGCCACTTGGGAAAACATGTCGTAAGAAAAGCTATCGCCGGGATGAACCAGCGTGCCGTAACGCGCCGGATCGACTGCCTTCAAATAGAGCGGTAAAGGCAAACCGCGATCTGACCCCTCTATACCAACTAGTTGCGCCGACACACCGACCCAGACAGAGCCTCCCCTGCGCATTTCGAGCTGACCGGTACCCCAACTCGGCGGTGTTTCGAAGCCCGCGGTTACGTTCAACCATTCCACTAACACGTTGCCATTAAACGCAGCCGGGTCGATCGGGCGATAAACCACAATGCGCGTGCGGTAGTCCGCCTGTTGCGCAGGCTCGACGGCCCAAAAACCGTCGCGGTCCAGTTCGCCCGTGTTAGTGAACGCGGTAGCGGTGCCCTCCAGAAAAAACTCAAACTGCTCGTACCCTACTTCGCCGAGGTCGAAGTTTTGGGCTAATAAACTAATCGTGCCTGTCTCAGGTGGCAGCGTGACCAGCGGGTTGGGAATAGGGAGCGCAGTCTGTTCTGGGTTATTATCACTACTGTCAGAGCAAGCGAAAAGAAAGATCGCAACGAATAGTGTGATGGAGGCTCTGGTAATCGGCATGAAAAAAAACATCGTGGTCTTCCTATTCTGTTGCTGTTGAGGGCCAACTGATTGAGCAGCGAAGGGAAACTGCCAAACACAGGCCAGACAGGATTGAGCACTTGCTACATGAACACCGCAAGAAGAAGCGTGCACAGCGTGCTTACTCGCCTTGCATCGATCCCTTCTCTTGCGTTTACGTTGGCAGATCAAATCGTAAGCGATATCCGCTATAGTAACAAGTTAAGCGAAAATCTGTGCTACGCGTCTTAAAAATCGCTCACACTCGACCCTGAATAACTTGGCTTTTGGCTGGATCATCTCAGAACAGGAATGATTTTACCGGCCTCGGTTTACCTTGCTATCTAAAGGAGCTTAACTCGCTGATTGATAGGCGACCCGCCGACGTTGATGTGCGGTGAATATCAAAACTCATCGATAGATCAGATGCATTGCCGCTGAGTATTTGACGCACCCGGCCAATGTCAGTCATCGCCTGATAGCTAGTTTTAACTCTACTGCTGTGGTCAAAACCGGCCACCGAAGCATTATAGAAACAGGATTTTCCTCTCTACCGCTAAATAGGCATGCATTGAGCCTTTGCTCTAAGGTATTATAAAAACCCTGATCGTTTAGTAGCCATTGATGTAAGGAGTTACGGGTGGATTTTGCTAATCCCTATGCTGTCATAGATATCCCATTGTTGGAGCTATTCCGGAATCTGAGCGTTGGGTTGATCATGGCCGTCATCTGGGCTTTGGTCATTTCGAAAACCACTCGGCTGGTAGTCGATCACAGGCAATATCTACCGATGTTTTTGCTACTTATACCCTCCATGATACTGATTATCACGATTATAAAATCTTCCATTGCATTGTCACTCGGCCTGGTGGGCGCACTTTCGATCGTACGCTTCCGAACGCCCATAAAAGAGCCAGAGGAGCTCCTCTACATTTTTGTCGCCATAGCGATCGGACTGGGTCTCGGAGCTAACCAGGTGATGGTAACAACGATTGGTTTCGCCGTCGTGGTGGCAGTTTTGATTCCTTTTGGCCTGACTAAAAAGCTGCATTTGAGCAGCAACAGTAATCTTATCGATATCATTCTACACCTACCGGACGGGCATAATCTGCAACTGGCAGACGTAGAGAAGGTTTTACAGCGACAGAATTTCACATACAAAATCAAACGTTTGTATCAAAAAGATAACCGGGTTGAGCTGCTAATCGATACGCTGAAAATTGATCTGGCAAGTCTTGATTCACTCAAACACGCATTTGCTGATAGCGGGCTGGGGTTTGAAATTTCGCTGACATCAAATTCCCGGGTCATCACGTGAGCCGTTGATAAATCGATTTCTCGAAAATTTTGTCGTATTGCCTGTGCTCGCGCCGTTGTTACTGGCATTAGCTCTATTGGCCGGCATCCAATACATAAAACAAAACCCATCGAATCTTAGAGAAATCCTCGAATGCCCCAGAGAAAACCCTCTGTGCTTTACAATGGAGGATGTGGCACGAGATGCCTTCAATGTACAATATGATTTGCAGCGGCAGACGTTTGATAAAGAAACATT
>CAJQQW010000452.1 GCA_905480565.1 uncultured Halioglobus sp.
CGATTTGACACCGGTCTGGGCCAACTATCGCAACTATCGCAACTATTGATACAATGCCCCCCAGGCGCCGCGCGCGGTGCCCTTTTCCTACAGGAGCCACCATGCGTTTGATTCTCGCGGGCTTGCTGCTAGCCTGCACAGTCTGCTTCGCCCAGGTCGTCGACAGGAGCAGCCAGGATCCGTTCAAAGAGCCGGCTACGTCCGAGTTCCTTCCGGTTGAGGCGGCCTATGGACTTGAGGTTGAGGTCATCAACGAGCGTCAATTGCGTCTGTTCTGGCGTATCGCTCCCGATTATTACCTGTACCAGCATCGATTCGACTTCACACTGCAGGATGAACGGGGCGACATTGGTGTAGAGGCCCAACTACCCGCTGCCATTACCCACACCGACGACTTCTTTGGTGAAGTACAGATCTATTATCATGGAGTAGACATGACGCTGGATCTTTCGCGAGATGCCGGGCCCGCTACTCTGACCGCGACTTCCCAGGGCTGCGCGGATGCAGGGCTGTGCTATCCACCTTACACGCTCTATTTCGACCTGAATTTTGAGACCGGCGCGGTAACACCGGCCTCCCCTGCGCCGAAACCTGATGCCTCACAGCCGCTTGACACACAAAGCACATCGTCCGCCAGCACCGGCGGTACGCTGGCCTACATGCTGATACTGGCATTCATGGGCGGCTCTATTCTCAATCTGATGCCCTGCGTTTTCCCCGTACTGTCACTCAAGGTACTGAGCTTCGCCCGCAACACTGATCACGACCGTCACCTGCATAGCTGGGTCTACACAGCGGGTGTTATCAGCAGTTTTGTCGCGGTCGCAGCGCTGCTTATCGTTCTGCAGCAGGCCGGCCAAGCCATCGGCTGGGGCTTCCAACTGCAATCTCCTGGATTCGTCATCGCACTGGCCTACCTGTTTATCGCGATGGGCCTATCACTGACCGGGATGGTTGAACTGGGCAGCAACCTCATGAACACGGGCAGCGGCCTTGCGGATAAAAGCGGCCTTGGCGGTAGTTTTTTTACCGGTGTGCTGGCCGTCGTGGTCGCAAGCCCCTGCACCGCGCCGTTCATGGGCACCGCACTGGGTTTCGCCGTAAGCCAGCCGCCCCTTATCGGGCTCACCGTTTTCGCCGCACTGGGGGCCGGCATGGCGGCCCCGCTGCTTGTATTCAGCTACAGCGGCGCGGCACGCGCCATCATGCCCAAGCCAGGCCCCTGGATGGAAACGCTTAAACAGTTTCTAGCTTTTCCCCTGTATGCCACCGCTATTTGGTTACTGTGGGTTGCCGGACGCCAGACCGGCGTTAATACCATGGCCGCGGCTCTTTGCGGCGCACTGCTGCTGGCACTCGGACTGTGGCTCTGGCGTGTGAACTGGTGGCGGCGCGGCCTGGCCCTGGCTTGCCTCGCGGGGGCGATTACACTGGCCTCGCTGCGCGGGCTGGATGGAACGGCCGCCGGCTCGAACGCATTGGCCAAGGAGTATCTGCCCTGGACCGAGAGCGAAGTGGCTGCCCTGCGGAACGCTGGCAGACCGGTGTTCGTCGACGTTACCGCAGACTGGTGCATTACCTGCAAAGCCAATGAAACCGCCGTCTTGTTTACCGACGATATAACCGCGGCCTTCGCCGAGCACGGGGTCGTGTACATGATTGCCGATTGGACGAATGAGGACCCTAAAATCGCCGAACTCCTGAAAAAACATCAGCGAAATGGCATACCACTGTACTTAATGTACCCTGCAGACCCTGCTGCCGCGCCACTGATCCTGCCACAACTGCTCACCAAGCGAATGGTGATTGATGCGCTGGAAGACGTTTCGGTGAAAAACTCCACTATCGCCGCAATTTCGGACTGATTTTCGCACTTTTCGCAGCAATTGGGTATTCAAAGCCGTTCTTACTCTTGCACCGCAGTCGCCGCACCAGGCGTACACTAAAACGAGCTAACTTCTGAAAAAAAGCAGCTATAGTCTGCCAAATGTCATAAAACACCAAAAAATATAGACAGCTCCAAAGATTTGCGCCAAACTCTCCGCAGATCGCGTCTCCCGGGAGAGCCAGTCAATGGCCGCAATTCTTGTACTGCATGGCCCCAACCTCAATCTCCTCGGCGAGCGTGAGCCCGATGTCTATGGCAGCACCACCCTCGATGACATCAACCGCACGCTGGAGCAGCAAGCCGCCGCGCGCAATCACCAGTTGCTCCATTTCCAAAGTAATGGGGAGGCCGAACTGGTCGAGCGGGTGCAGGCAGCCCGACAAGAAGCGGTGAAATTTATCCTGATAAACCCCGCCGCGTTTACCCACACCAGTGTCGCCCTGCGCGATGCGCTGGCCGCCGTCGACATTCCTTTCATCGAGATACACCTGTCAAACACCCATGCGCGAGAGGAGTTTCGTCATCACTCCTATTTTTCTGCCATCGCGACCGGCGTTATTTGCGGATTGGGCGCTGCCGGGTATGGCCTTGGCCTGCAGGCCGCACTCGACATACTGGATTCACACTAACAGCTACCAAAGAGACTGAGCTATGGACATTCGCAAGGTAAAAAAACTGATCGAATTACTGGAAGAGTCCAATATCGACGAAATCGAGATCAAGGAGGGCGAGGAATCGGTGCGCATCAGTCGCAACGGCGCTAAAGCCCTGACCATGGCTGCCGCGCCGCCGCAGGTGTTACAGGCACCACCGACAATGCCCCAGGCGCCCGTCGCAGCGCCCGCTGCCGCGCCGCCATCCGCGGAACCTGCAACGGCCAGCAACGGACACAACTTGCGATCACCTATGGTCGGCACTTTCTACCGCTCACCGTCCCCCACATCACCCTCCTTTGTCGAGGTAGGCCAGTCCGTGAAAGCGGGTGATATTGTTTGCATCGTCGAGGCGATGAAGATGATGAACCAGATCGAAGCCGACAAGTCGGGCAAAATTACCGCGATCCTGGTTGAAAACGGCGAACCGGTTGAGTTCGACCAACCACTGTTCACCATCGCCTAGTCGCAAGTACAGCCCAGCAGAGGACGCAAGCATGCCCACACTGGAAAAAGTACTCATCGCCAACCGGGGTGAAATCGCGCTACGTGTGCTGAGGGCCTGCAAAGAGCTCGATATTGCTACAGTGGCGGTGCACTCGAAGGCAGACCGCGAATTGAAGCACGTACTCCTTGCTGATGAGGCCGTATGCATAGGACCTGCGCCATCAACAGAGAGCTATCTCAACGTACCGGCCATCATCAGTGCGGCGGAAGTCACTCGTGCCACCGCCATTCACCCGGGGTACGGTTTTCTGGCAGAAAATGCTGATTTCGCTGACCAGGTTGAGAAAAGCGGTTTTATTTTTATTGGCCCCAAAGCCGACACGATCCGCCTCATGGGTGACAAGGTCTCAGCCATTCAATCCATGAAGAGAGCCGGTGTGCCGACAGTGCCGGGTTCCGATGGCCCGCTGACGGATGACGACGGCAGAACGCTGGAGATCGCGCGTCGAATCGGGTTTCCCGTGATTATCAAAGCCGCCGCCGGTGGCGGTGGTCGCGGCATGCGCGTCGTACACGACGAAGAATCACTGCCCGGCGCCGTGCAGCTCACCCAGTCGGAGGCTGCAGCGGCATTCGGCTCGAGCGTGGTCTACCTGGAAAAATTCCTGCAACAACCCCGACACGTCGAAGTACAAGTTCTGGCAGACGGCCAGGGTAATGCAGTTCACCTGGGTGACCGGGACTGCTCGCTACAGCGCCGCCACCAAAAGGTATTGGAGGAAGCGCCAGCACCCGACATTCCGTCGGACCTGCGGCAGCAAGTTGCTGAATCCTGTATCAATGCCTGCCTGGAAATTGGTTACCGGGGCGCAGGCACTTTCGAGTTCCTTTACGAGGATGGTGGTTTTTACTTTATTGAAATGAATACGCGGGTACAGGTGGAGCACCCGGTCACAGAGATGGTCACCAATTTCGACATTGTGCGCGAGCAACTGCGCATCGCCAGTGGCCGCGCCCTGTCAGTAACACAGCAGGATATCAAGTTTAGCGGACACGCCTTCGAGTGCCGTATCAACGCTGAAGACCCGACCACGTTCATGCCCAGTCCCGGCACGGTAACCACGTTCCACGCGCCCGGCGGGCTCGGCGTAAGGGTAGACTCGCACCTGTATGATGGCTATACCGTGCCTCCCTATTACGATTCACTGATCGCCAAGGTGATCAGCTACGGAGACAACCGCGAAACCGCCCTTGCCCGGATGCGGCAGGCTCTCGATGAGTTGGTGGTTGAAGGTATCCGCACCAATACCGCCCTGCATCGTGACCTCGTGCGGGACGAAGCGTTCAAAGCGGGTGGCGTTAGCATTCACTATCTTGAAAAACTCCTCGAGGGCTAGGCTTGTTTCACCGTTGAGCCCACTTAGCGCAAGGCGCCAAATACGCCTGCTGACACTGGGCCAGCCATGACCTGGCTACAACTGCGTCTATATACACAGCGCGACACTGTTTCCACTCTGGAGGATCAGCTGCTGGCTACCGGTGCCGTCGCTGTGACGCTGGAAGACAATGCAGACCAGCCCCTGCTTGAACCGGGCGTGGGTGAAACGCCTCTGTGGAACCAGACGCGCCTGACAGGTCTGTACCCCGCCGACTCCGACATGCATGCAGTTCTTGCGCAACTGCCTTCGCAGGCGCTCGAAAACCATCGCGTGGAGATTCTTGAAGACAAAGACTGGGAGCGGGAATGGATGCAACATTTCCAACCCATGCGTTTCGGGGAGCAGCTCTGGGTCTGCCCCAGCTGGCTGGAGCCGCCGCACGCCGGGGCGGTCAACCTGCTGCTGGACCCCGGCCTCGCCTTTGGCACAGGCACCCATCCAACCACCGCCATGTGTCTGCGCCAACTGGATGGCATGCCCCTGCGAGGCCAGACAGTAGTAGACTATGGCTGTGGCTCCGGCATCCTCGCGGTTGCCGCCCTTAAACTGGGTGCCGCCCGCGCACTGGGCGTGGACAACGATCCCCAGGCACTCGCCGCCAGTGCAGAGAACAGCCGGCGCAATGGGGTGCAGCAGGCACAGTTCAAGGTCGCACTGCCGCAACAGGTAATAATGGCAGACTGGGGCCAGCGGGCTGACCTGGTCGTCGCCAATATTCTGTCCGGTCCGCTGGTCGAACTCTCCGATACCCTGATTTCATTCCTGAAACCCGGCGGAGACCTTCTTATGGCCGGCCTGCTTGGCAGCCAGTATGAAACTCTTCGCGCACATTACACACCCGTCATCCAGCTCTCGGTAGTTGACCAGCAAGATGACTGGGTATGCCTGCGCGGAAAACGCCCGCCCGCCGACTGACCCAGACAAAAAAATAGTGCTGTTTTTTTGAGCTGAATTTCTTCCACGCGCGACAGTGAGCGAGTATCATAGCCGGCTGTTTTTCGATACGATTTTTAAACCTCATTCATGTTGCAAATCGGCCCTTACACATTGCCCAACCGAGTCGCCCTCGCTCCCATGGCGGGAGTGACTGATTTGCCGTTTCGTCGTCTGTGCTCCGAATTCGGCGCGGGCCTTGTGGTCTCGGAAATGATCAGCGCCAACCCTCGCTTGAGAGATTCGAGAAAAACTCGGTGGCGCAGTCGGCACGATCCGGAAATTGAGCCGCGCTCCGTGCAAATTGCGGGCAGTGATCCACAGTTGCTGGCAGAAGCTGCGCGCTACAATGTTGCCTGCGGCGCACAAATCATTGATCTGAACATGGGCTGTCCGGCTAAAAAAGTCTGCCGCAAGGCCGCAGGGTCAGCCCTGTTGGCCGACGAATCGTTGGTCGAGACCATCTTGCGCACTGTCGTCGCCGCGGTCACCGTCCCCGTGACTCTGAAGCTGCGCACAGGCGTTTCACCACAGCGCCGCAACGGGGTCAGCATCGCCCGTATGGCGGAAGACGCGGGCGTGGCGGCACTGGCAGTGCATGGCCGGACACGGGCCTGTGCCTTCACCGGACCCGTGGAATACGACACCCTGGCAAGCATGGCAGAGGCGGTAGACATCCCTGTTTTCGCCAATGGCAATATCGATAGCGCACAACAGGCAGCCGCCGTCCTGGACTATACCGGTGCCGCTGGCGTAATGATCGGCAGAGCCGCGCAGGGCAGGCCCTGGCTATGCGGACAAATAGCCACCTATCTCGAAACCGGCGTGAGCCCGGCAGACCTCTCGCCCGAGAGCAAGCTGGCAATCATTCGCCGCCATGTTGCCGAATTACATCTGTTTTATGGCGAGTACCTGGGCGTGCGCACCGCGCGAAAACACGTTGGGTGGTTTCTGGACGCGCACGGCTACCCGAAAACACAACGCAGGCTGTTCAATCAACTTGCACATCCCGAAGAACAGCTACACTACATAGACCGGCACATTGGATTTCAACACAAAAAGGAACTTGCAGCATGACACGGGTAGAACCCCTCCACCCCCCCAAGGAAGACACGCTTGCGGCAGCCGCTGACGACACACAGGCAGCCATGCAAACCAATAATCTCAAGGACGCTGTCAGAACCGCGGTCGCTTCTTACCTGGACGAGCTCGACGGACAACTGTCTACCGACGTTTATCAGATGGTGCTGGCAGAGGTCGAGGCACCGCTGCTGGAAGAAATTATGAGCTACACAC
>CAJQQW010000453.1 GCA_905480565.1 uncultured Halioglobus sp.
GTTCTATGGAGAGGATGGGCTGCGAGACACCATGCTGGATGATTTTTACGAGAACTGGCGTGAAGAAGCGCTCGTCGTGAATCAGTGGTTGCAGGTGCAGGCGATGATTCCCGATGATCGTGGTTTGGCGCGAGTGCAAAAGCTAATGTCACATGAGGCCTTCGACCTGCAGAATCCCAATAAGGTCCGTGCACTCGTTGGCGCATTCACAACGCTAAACCCGGTTAATTTCCATCGCGTTGATGCGTCGGGATATCAGTTACTGGCAGACATTGTGCTGGAGCTAAACACGGTTAACCCGCAGATTGCTGCACGCCTTCTGACACCGCTGACGCGGTGGCGCAATTATGCGGGTCGACAGGACTTGATGCGCTCTGAATTAGAGCGTCTTGCTGATGCCAAGACACTCTCTCCGGATGTCTACGAGGTAGTGACCAAGTCGCTGGAATAGTCTGCTGCTATCCGGGTGACGGGTACAGTGCCAGCGCACTATTGGCTGGTGGTTTCGTTTTATGTTGACTGCGCAGTTGCTTGGCGCGCTCCGCCACTGTGGCACCGGACCAGGTCATTTGGGTGGAGCCGAAAAGCTCTGAATCCAGGGCGTCGAGTTGCGCTGCCAGTTCTCCGTCTGCAAAGCGAGTGCTTAACTGCTCCAGTGAGTGCGGAGGCGTATCGGGGAAAAGGGTAGCGCTCCAGGCTATAATGGCGCTGCGCACGGCGAGAGCGTCCTCCTGTCGGCAAGCGGCAAGTAGTTCTTTGAAGGTCTGTTTTTCTGACACACTGTCGTGTTCTTCTGAATGGCGAGTCTGAATCGTGCGTCGTGAGCGCCACAGGTAGAAAAGCGTCAGGAGCCATCCCGTGGTGGTTACCGCGGCTATAGTAGGCCATAACGGGTTTGATTCACGGCCCGACGATAGCGCCCCGGGTAAGGTCGAGATCGAAGGCTCGGCCTCGGCCACGGGAAGGGGTGTTGAGGTTGCCGGGGCGACGCCGCCGGCGGGCAATGCCGCAATAATCTCACGAGCCGGCACCACTGCATAGTTCAGCGTCCGGTTCTGCGTATCCCACCAGGGTATTCTAAGCTCCGGTATGGTGTAGGTGCCTGCCCGGGTTGGGACCACTGCTGCGTTGTCCTCTCGAATACCCAATAAACCACTTGGCAATTCTTCTTCGCCGATGTTCGGCTGGTCAGGGTAGTACTTCAGTCCGTCAACCGGCTTGAACAGTATCGGTGGCAATTGTGCGCCCTGAGCGCCTTCAGCAGTAATGCGTATAGAGCGCGTGGCAGAGTCGCCCACGTCCAGTTGCTCTGGCGGGCTGGACCAGGATTCCTCTACCGTCACGTTGCGGGCGGGGAGCCAGTTGTCCCCGACAAACGCCGCGGGAATGGGCAAAACCTCGAGGCTTATAGGCCCAGCGATACGTCTCACCAGCTGGCCGTTGCCACCTAGGTCAAACAAGCTGCGGCGTCGCTGGGGCATCCGTCCGGAAAATACCTGTTGTGGTATCTCGAGCGTACCGCTTTGTTCAGGAAAAATTGCGTAGCGAATCTCATCCACGCGCCACTGACGTCCGTCGATTCTGGTCTGGAACGAGCGCTGCTCCAGCGGCTTTACAAAAGCGTTGTTCAATGTAAATTCAGAAATTTCGCGCCGCTCAAGGTGAATGGCCTGTGACACGCGCAGTGTGAGTATCACCTGGCTCTGCACATAGGCCTGTTTTTGGTCTAGCTCCATGTCGAACACGACGGTTTCATCGCTATCACCCATGCTGGCAGGTGGGCCAACAGTAACCGGTATTGCCGCTGTGGTGCTGTTGCCGACATCGAGAGGCGGTATGACGAGATCGCCTTGCCGTCTAGGCGTCATTTCGATAATTAACTGCCGACTCCGCGAGATGCGGCCATTGACGATATTAGTATTACTGCTAGAAGACCGCTGCAGCACTTCGAAATCTGCGAACAGCGGATCGAGGCTCGCGTCTGACAGATCGTCATTGTCTGTAGCGGTAATCGTAAGTGTGAGCGTATCGCCCAGCGCAATCCTGTCTCGATCGAGTGTCGCCTGGGCTGCGGCAATAGCGTAGGTTGTGCCAAGCGACAGCAGCATGGTGAGAGCTGCGCAAAAAATTCTACCAATAAATGTCATCGTTCCTCCGGGCCCCTTCTTGTTGCCGTTGCTGGCTCTCGTAACGGAATTTCTCGCGCAACAGGCCGGACGGATCGTCGGGCACTCGACGCAGCCATTGCTCCATGGCCTGATCCAGTTCCTCGTCACCGCTGCTCAATGCCGTTTCGCTGCCATCCGGCGGTGGATTCTTTGGTCCTTGCTCCTGCTCGGCGCTCGATGATTCGGTGCGCTCATCGCGTTCTTCGCCATTCTTGCTCTCGGGGCTGGCTTCAGACTCCTGGTCTTGCTCCGACTGCTGGTCTTGATCGGATTGCTGGTTTTGGTCCGACTGCTGCTCTTGATCGGATTGCTGGTTTTGGTCGGATTGCCGGTTTTGGTCCGACTGCTGGTTTTGCTCCGACTGCTGGTCTTGATCGGACTGCTGGTCTTGATCGGACTGCTGGTCTTGATCGGACTGTTGGTCTTGGTCGGACTGTTGGT
>CAJQQW010000454.1 GCA_905480565.1 uncultured Halioglobus sp.
TCAAGCTCGATGCCGATACTGAAATCGTTACAGTTCTCGCGTCCTCGGTAACTGGACTGGCCCGCATGCCAGGCGCGCTCCTCGAAACTGACGAACTGCAGCACCTCGCCCAAACGCTTGATAAGCAGGTGAGCGGATACCTGTATACCGCGGATTTCATCAAAATACGCGTGCTCTTCCCAGTCCAGGCAATTCGTAAAAAATCGTTCGATGCAATTACCGCCATAACAGCCCGGGGGCAGTGAGATATTGTGGATGACCAGCAGCTCCGGGGCACAGCCCGGCGGTCGCGGACCGAAATTGGGCGACAGTCGCTTTTCCGCACCACATAACCAACCCCTATCCACCTCGTACAGCATGTGCCTTTGTCCCCGCACTGTTCACCAATTCGCCCAGTTTAACCTGATCACGGGTCTCATCGCAGGCTCGATGATGAGCGGGATTAACAGCGCGCGTGACGAACTGTTACAATCGTCGCACTTTTACTCACGATCCCCTCTCTATGAAACAGGTATCTTCCGCCATCCCAGCGCCGGACAGGAGCGCCGTTGAACGCAATGTGCGCAGTGCACTGGAAGAGGACATTGGCAGCGGCGATGTGACCGCTGACCTGATAGCACCAGACACACGCGCCCACGCTCGCGTCATCACGCGAGAAAACGGCGTGCTGTGCGGTCAACCCTGGGTCAACGCCGTATTCGCTGCGCTGGATTCGACCATGAGCATCACCTGGAGCAAGGAGGATGGTCAAACCATCAGCGCCGGTGATGTGCTGTTTACCGTGGAGGGTCGAGCGGCTCCCCTGCTGACCGCCGAACGCAGCGCACTGAATTTTTTACAGTTACTCTCGGGAACCGCAACCCTTTGTCAACACTATGCCATGCAGGTGCAAGGGACGGGCGTTAAACTGCTGGACACACGCAAGACGTTGCCCGGTCTGCGAGATGCGCAGAAGTACGCAGTGCGCTGCGGCGGCTGCCATAACCACCGGATAGGCCTCTATGACGCGTTCCTGATCAAGGAAAACCATATCGCCGCCTGCGGTGGAATAGGTCCCGCGGTGCAATCGGCGCGGCGGTCCGCCCCTGGAAAAATGGTGGAAGTGGAAGTAGAGTCGCTGACAGAACTTGAGGCCGCACTGGCCGCTCGGGCCGACCGCGTTATGCTGGACAATTTCTCTATGCAGCACATCAGCGACGCCGTCAAACTCGCCGACGGTCGTGTCGAACTGGAAGTCTCCGGAAACGTCACTGCAGACTCGCTGTTAGCGATTGCCAATACCGGTGTGGACTACATTTCGATCGGCGCACTGACCAAGGACGTCACGGCGATGGACCTGTCCATGAGGCTGGAACACACCTCATAGGCCGCCGCAAAACGCTCAGGTCAATGGGCGCGTGCTGACAATGACACCATTATTGTCCGCATAAACATAGTCGCCCGGGTTGATGGTGACACCGCCTAGTTCCAGCGCGATATCCCGCTGGCCCGCACCGCGCTTTTCGGTCTTCACCGGGCAGGCGCCAAGCGCCTGCACGCCCAGAGCCATGAGGGCGATTTCGTCGACGTCACGAATCGACCCGTGAATAACCAGTCCCGCCCAACCGTTATTCACGGCTTTCTCTGCCAGCATATCTCCCAGCAGAGAGCGGCGACGGGAGCCACCCCCGTCCACCACAATCACACGGCCCGCGCCGGGCTCCTCAACGCACTGCTTGATCAACGAGTTATCCTCATGGCACTTGATCGTTACGACTGCGCCACCAAACCGGCTAACCTGCCCGAAGTTGCGCAGCGCCAGCTCCAGTGCACGCGCATCGGGCGCGCCGTCCGAGAGATCGGGGGTGGAAAAATCAGTCACATTACCTCCGCGTTCTGCATCGTCTTCATAGGTTTTTCAAGCACCCAGATATAGCCAGGCACCAACCCGATGGCATACCTGGCCAGGAACCGGGCGAGTCTGTGCTTTAGCGTACCGGTTTTCATCATATACTGCGCCTGGTATTTATCCGGATCGCGGATAATCAGAGGGGTGTAGTCCGTTACGGAGAAACGGCTCACCAAATGCTTGAGCCCCCAGTAAGTGAAATGTTTCTCGTAATAATAGTCCCCCTTGCCCACAAGCCTGAGATAACGGTGTGCGAGTGGCCGAGGAATGACCGCAAGCAAGGGCAGATCGTAATGCGGTTCGCGGTACATCAAGCGGTTACCCGCGGCAAAATAGACTTTGCCGCCAGGTTTGAGCACACGGTACATTTCTGACATCAGTTTTCTCGCATCCGGCACATGCTCGTAGACCTGAGAGCAAACCACCACGTCAAAGGTATCCGCCTCGTACCGCAACGCCATGGCGTCGCCTGTCTCAAAATGGAGATTTTCGTTGTTAAACGTTTTCCGGGCAAACTGGATTGCCTTCTCGTCGATATCGATGCCCGTTACACGGGCAAAGTGCCGGGAGAGGTATTCGTCAATTATGCCTGCGGACCCGCCCACATTGAGTGCATGGAGCCCTGCCAGCGGCTGATCGCTGCACTCGGAAAGGACACTAACCATAGTCCTGGCCTTGCGACGCCGCCCCTCGATATCGAACATCGAGGTCACGCCGTCCGAATACCCG
>CAJQQW010000455.1 GCA_905480565.1 uncultured Halioglobus sp.
TTTATATTTGTTGTCGCGGCGTCCGTGCTGATTATAGACACGGAGAATTGCCTCCAGATATGTCAGCATGTGTTTTTTATCGAGCCATTCGCAGATAACGGAGCCGATTACTGGTGTTCGACCCAGACCGCCGCCGACCAGAATTTTTAAGCCTATCTCGTTTCTGTCATTGCTCACGAGTTCGATGCCCACGTCGTGATTGCGTATGGCGGCCCTGTCCTCTTCTGTCCCGCAAACAGCGATTTTGAATTTACGGGGTAAGAAGGCGAACTCTGGATGCAGGGTCGACCACTGGCGAATAATTTCACAGTAGGGCCTCGGATCCTGCAGTTCGTCGCAAGCGACGCCGGCAAATTGATCTGTTGTGGTATTGCGGATGCAATTGCCGCTGGTTTGAATTGCGTGCATTTGCACCGAGGCCAGCTCTGCGAGTATGTCAGGAACTTCCGCCACGAGCGGCCAGTTCAATTGGACATTCTGTCGGGTGCTGATGTGCGCATAGCCCTTGTCATATACCCGTGATATGTCTGCCAATTTGCGCAGTTGGGCGCTACTCATCAGTCCGTAGGGTACTGCGATTCGGAGCATTGGGGCCAGACGCTGAACATATAAACCGTTTTGCAGCCGCAGGGGAAGAAATTCCTCCTCCGAGAGTTCTCCGGCTGTATAACGGTTGGTCTGGTCGCGAAACTGCGCGACTCGCTCATCAATAATCTTCTGGTCGTGCTGGTCGTAGACGTACATTCAGCTGTATAACTCCGGGAGTGGACGGTCGCACCGCCCGACTTGACGAGGCGCTACTTTACCAGAAAAGAGGCGCGTCAAATAGTCATGTTATTCATATGCTTACACATCAATATGAGTCTTACACAGTGACGTTGGCCGGGCTCGTCCCAGGACTTGGCCGCACGGCAAGAGCTGCTATAATGCGCACCGCAAAGACACGGTAGACCGGGGCTTAAGATGGTAAAAAATTCAGATTCGAAGAACATGGGCGATGGCGTGGCGGATGCAATGGCTACTACCGCTATCATCTCTATTATTGTACTGAGCATGTACATCTGGCTGTCTGGCATGCCCTCCTGATCGCCCCCGGGCTCGCCAGTAAAAAATCAGTGCCCTGACGCGTTGAGCACCAGCGTTACAGCGGCCATGACTGCGGCTATAAACAAAAACGTGAAAGCGATGCCTGCGGTAACAAAAATACCGATACGGCCGCGCTTGAAGTCTCGTTCCCGGTTTTTACTACTTTGAATGCCTAGAGCGGCTGCCAGCACGCTGCCTACAACCTGGAACGGTCCGAGGGCACTGTCATCGGCTGGCTCGTCTGTAGGGTCTGTAGGAGCTGACATAAGCGTATTCAGTAAGCCAGGTTAGGGCTTAGCCAGCGCTCAATCACTTCCACTGATTCCTCTTTACGCCTTGCGAGGTCTTCTACCTGGTCGCGGCCAATTTTTCCTACGGCAAAGTAACGAGACTCCGGGTGCGAAAAGTAAAAGCCGCTGACGGAGGCCGCAGGTGTCATCGCGTAATTTTCGGACAACTCTACCCCGCAGGTATTCTCTGCATCCAGCAGTTTGAAGAGCGTTTCCTTTTCCGTATGATCGGGACAGGCCGGGTAACCGGGGGCAGGGCGGATGCCCTGATAACGCTCGCGAATCAGGTCGTCTGCAGCAAGAGCTTCATCCGTGTCATAACCCCATAACTCCTTGCGCACGAGGCGGTGCAGATATTCGGCGAAAGATTCTGCCAGGCGATCTGCAAGCGATTTCAGCAGTATGCTGTTGTAGTCGTCATGTGCCGCTTCAAATTTTTTCGCGAGTTCGTCAACGCCAAGCCCTGTTGTGACACAGAAGCCACCGATGTAATCGTGCACTCCCGCGTCAGCGGGAGCTATAAAATCAGCAAGGCAGGCATTGCCTTTTCCATTTTTACTCGCCCTCTGCTGCCGCAGATGGTGCAGGGTGGCAATACCCTCAGTACGTGATTCATCTGCGTATACAGTTATATCGTCAGAACCGTTGCGACTGGCTGGCCAGAAGCCGACAGTGGCGCGCGCGGTCAGCCATTTTTCATCAACGATTCGCTTCAGCATGGCTTGGGCATCCGCATAGAGTTCGCTAGCCTGGGCACCAACGGTATCATCGTTGAGGATCGCAGGGAATTTACCAGCCAGTTCCCATGTGATAAAAAACGGGGTCCAGTCGATAGTTTCGATGAGATCGTTAAGCGGGAAATCATCGAATACTTTTGTTCCGGTAAACGTTGGGCGGGGTGGTGTATACCCTTGCCAGTTCAGGTTAGTTGCATTCGCTATTGCGTCGGAATAAGGAATTTGTTTTTCGCCAGGCTTGCGATTGGCAACTCGCTCTCGCACTTGCTCGTATTCGACTAAAAGCTCCTCGACGTACTTGGCTTTGCCTCTGCCCATTAGCTGGGTAGCAACAGCTACGCTGCGGGAGGCATCGGGTACGTAGACGATCGCTTCTTTGTCATACTGAGGTGAAATCTTGACCGCGGTATGCGCCTTTGACGTGGTCGCGCCACCGATTAGCAGTGGTACTTCAAAATTCAGGCGTTGCATTTCACTTGCAACATGCACCATTTCATCAAGGGATGGCGTAATCAAACCGCTCAAGCCAACAATATCTACCTTTTCTTCTGCAGCTGCCTGCAGAATTTTTTCACAGGGCACCATCACGCCTAGATCGATAACCTCGTAGTTGTTGCACTGCAAGACGATTCCCACGATATTCTTGCCAATATCATGCACATCGCCTTTGACGGTTGCCATGAGTATCTTTCCGTTACTCGATTGTCCGTCTCCTTTCTCTTCTTCAATAAAAGGTTGCAGGTGCGCGACTGCTTGCTTCATAACACGCGCGCTCTTGACCACCTGTGGCAGAAACATTTTGCCTGATCCGAATAAGTCTCCCACTATGTTCATGCCGTCCATTAGAGGCCCTTCGATCACTTCGATCGGTCGATCGAATTTTAGTCTCGCTTCCTCTGCGTCTTCAACAATCCACGTCGTAACCCCCTTTACCAGCGCATGGGCAAGACGCTCCTCAACGCTTTGCTCTCGCCAGCTAAGATCTTCGACGCGACTTTCGCTGCCGCCGCTTCCTCTGTAGTTCTCCGCAACTTCCAGCAGACGTTCCGTACCGTCGTCCCGTCGATTGAGAATGACATCCTCGACAGCCTCTCGCAGATCCTCGGGTAGGTCGTCGTAGACAGCCAGTTGGCCGGCATTGACGATACCCATGTCCATGCCCGCCTTGATAGCGTGATAAAGAAATACTGAGTGAATGGCTTCACGTACGGGGTTGTTGCCACGAAAAGAAAAAGAAACGTTGGATACGCCGCCTGAAACAAGCGCGCCGGGTAATTCTGCCTTGATATAGCGAGTGCCCTCAATAAAGTCTACGGCGTAGTTGTTGTGCTCTTCGATGCCTGTTGCGACCGCAAAAATGTTAGGATCGAAAATAATGTCGTTGGGATTGAAGCCAAGTTTTTCGACCAGTAGGGCATAGCTACGATTGCAAATTTCCTTGCGTCGCTCCAGCGTATCAGCTTGGCCATCCTCGTCGAAAGCCATAACAACAACTGCTGCGCCATAGCGCTGGCAGAGCTTCGCCTGGTCCAGAAACTCCTGCTCACCGGCCTTGAGGCTGATCGAATTGACAACGGCTTTACCCTGAATGCATTTTAGGCCTGCCTCGATAACGTTCCACTTGGAGGAATCCACCATGATCGGCACGCGGGAGATATCGGGCTCTGACGCGAGCAGGTTGAGAAACTTCACCATGGCGCCTTCGGAATCCAGCATGCCCTCGTCCATATTGATGTCGAGGATTTGTGCGCCATTTTCGACCTGGTCTCTGGCGACTTCGAGTGCTTCATCATACTCTTCTTCCAGGATGAGCCGTTTGAAACGCGCAGAACCTGTAACGTTGCAGCGCTCCCCTATATTTACGAAGAGGCTGTCCGACGTGATATTGAAAGCTTCCAGACCGCTGAGCCGGCAGGCACCCTCATGGCTTGGCAACGGGCGAGGAGTAACGTTCTCGCAAGCATTTGCGATAGCACGAATATGATCTGGTGTAGTGCCGCAGCAGCCCCCGGCAAGGTTCAAAAACCCGCGCTCAGCAAATTCTGCGAACTCTTTTTCCATAATATCGGGGGTTTCGTCGAATTCACCAAAAGCATTTGGCAGTCCGGCGTTGAGGTGTGCACTAAAATAGCAGTCGCTGGCGCGGGACAGATCCTCGATGAAGGGGCGTATATCCCGATAGGGACGGCCACAGTTGCTCCCGACTATAAGTGGCTTGCCATGCGCAACGGCATTCCAGAACGCCTCCGGATTCTGTCCGGACAACACGCGGCCACTAATGTCTGGAAACGTGACAGAAATCATCAGCGGTAGTTCTTGAGCAAGCTCTTCGAACACTGACTTGACGGCGAATACAGCGGCTTTGGCGTTCAGCGTATCGAAGATTGTTTCGATCATGATCAAGTCTGCGCCGCCTTCGATGAGCCCGCGTGTTGCCGATGCATAGTCTGCTTGCAACGTGTCGAAACTGATGCTGCGCGCCCCTGGGTCGTTCACATCGGGGGAAATTGATGCTGTTTTTGGGGTGGGCCCCAGGACTCCAGCCACAAAGCGAGGCTGCGACGGTGTTTTTGCAGTTACCTCGTCAGCTACCTGTCGCGCAATGCGTGCAGAGGTCACATTTTGTTCGTAGGCCAGGTCGCTAAGATTATAATCAGACTGGGCAACTATAGTGCTGCCGAAGGTGTTGGTTTCTATGATGTCTGCCCCGGCGTCCAGATATGCCCTATGTATTTTGGCAATAATGTCTGGGCGAACCAGACTCAGCAGTTCGTTGTTCCCCTTTAGGTCTGAGCCGTGATCAGCGAAGCGCTCGCCCCGGTAGTCGGCTTCCTCGAGCTTTTCAGCCTGAATCATAGTGCCCATGGCACCATCAATGATGAGGATGCGTTCTTGCAGCGCCTGTTCCAGACGCCCGGGCTGTTTACTCTCGATCGGCATGATATTCCTTTTAACGTGTGTCAGAAAAGCGCCCACGCTTTCCCGACAAAGCTCATGATTTTAACAGATTATGAGGGCCAGGAAACAATGTATGGCCCATAGCCTCACACTTTTGAGACAACTTTGGTATAATACCTGACTAAAGCACTCAGGTAGCACGTTACCATGATTACGATTACTGATTCCGCTCAGGACTACCTGGCCGAACTCTTGACGAAACAAGACGATGCCCTGGGCGTTCGCGTGTTCATCAACCAGCCTGGTACTGCGCGTGCAGAGACCTGTATAGCCTATTGCCGCGAGGGTGATCTGCAAGAGGGTGATGACGTCGTACAGCTAGATAAATTCAAAGTTTGGTACGAGGCCAGCAGCCTGCCCTATCTTGAGGACGCTCTGGTCGACTATTCAAAAGATCGCATGGGCGGACAGCTTACGATCAAGGCGCCCAATGCAAAAATGCCGCGCGTGGATGCCGATAGTCCACTGGAGGATCGCGTCAATTACGTACTGTATAACGAGGTTAACCCCGCCCTGGCAGCGCACGGAGGAGAAGTCAGCCTGGTGGAAATCACCGACGATATGTTTGCCATTTTGCAGTTCGGCGGTGGTTGCCAGGGCTGCAGTGCTGTCGATGAGACGTTAAAAGGCGGCGTCGAGAAAACGTTGCTCGAACAATTGCCCCAGCTGGCAGGCGTGAGGGATATGACCGATCATAGCGATACGTCAAAGGCGTACTATTAGGCCGCTGCCCTCCTGCGATTGCCGGTTAGCGGTGACCTTTCCTGAGTGTCAGAAAATAAAGCTACGTCATGCGCTGTGGCAAGACAGGGTGAAGCATGTCTCGCAGCTTGCGCAAGCTGGCCTCGGTGGTGTCCCAATCAATGCACCCGTCTGTTACTGACACACCGTACTCAAGCTCTGAAAGATTCGCTGGAATGGCCTGTTTGCCCGCTTTCAGGTTGCTCTCTACCATCAGGCCAACAATAGAATCGTTTCCTTCCAATATCTGATTCGCCACATTATCAACCACAAGTGGCTGTAATTCCGGTTGCTTACTGGAATTGGCATGGCTGCAGTCCACCATAATATTGTTCGCTACACCCGCTTTCTGCAGCGCGTCCTCACACAGTTTGATGTGCACTGAATCGTAGTTGGGGCCCTGTGAGCCACCGCGCAGTACGATATGACCGTAGGCATTTCCTCGAGTGGTAAACACAGCGACTTGTCCCTGGCTGTTAATGCCGAGGAAGCGGTGGGGTCTGGCAACCGAGTTCAGCGCGTTGGTTGCCACTGTCAGTCCGCCATCAGTGCCGTTTTTGAATCCCACTGGGCTGGACAGACCGCTGGCCATCTCCCGGTGAGTCTGGGATTCGGTTGTTCGAGCGCCAATGGCGGTCCAGCTGATCAGGTCTTGCAGGTACTGGGGTGAAATCGGATCCAATGCTTCAGTTGAGGTGGGGAGGCCCATCTCAAGAATATCCAACAGCAGTCTGCGGCCGAGATGCAGTCCCTCCTCAATCTTGAACGAGTCGTCGAGATAGGGGTCGTTGACCAGCCCCTTCCATCCCACAGTGGTTCGTGGCTTTTCGAAGTAAACGCGCATCACAATATACAGCGTGTCCGACAGTTCATCTGCAAGGGCTTTGAGGCGGCATGCATAGTCAAGTGCCCCCTTTGGATCATGGATGGAGCAGGGGCCCACCACCACGAATATACGGTGATCCTTGCGATCCAGAATATTCTTGATGACCTCGCGACTTCCTGCCAGCGTGCGCTGCACATCCTCGGACATGGGCAGGGCCGTTTTCAGTTTCGCCGGCGTAATCAATACGTCCTGAGAGGTGACGTTGACATTGTGTACTTCGATGTTGCTCATTGGTGCCTACCTGATAAAGTGATTTCTCTGGCAGATTCACGTGCTAATCGATACCGTGAGGCTCTGCACGAGGGGGCGCATTTTATAGCAGTATTGGCCCTTTGTGTAGGGACAGGGACACGGGCAGGGAGAAAGTGTTTGAGCGATCGCCTCTATGATATTGCATTACTTGAGCCCTTCATCGCACGGGGCTGCACTCTCATAACCCCCAATCAGCGCCTTGCGCGGCGTATACAAACCGAGTGGGACAGGCGTCAGGCCGAGCAGGGAAATTTGACCTGGCCCCGTCTGCCAGTGTATCCACTGGCAAGTTGGCTACTGGATCGCTGGCGACAGGCGGTG
>CAJQQW010000456.1 GCA_905480565.1 uncultured Halioglobus sp.
GTGAGCCCTTCACATCGTTGCGTAACAGATGCATATCTGCCTTGGCCAGCGAGAGTCCCGGTGCTTGCACGTCGGTGATGTCCAGCGTCCAGTCCAGTTCGAGGCTGGGAACCAAACCGAGGTATTCAGGGAGGGCCACACCCTTGCTGGCGGTCTCGGACGTTGTGTCAAACAGAAATCCCAGACGCAACGTCGCTCCGGTGAGATCCAGCGTCAGCTTGCGCCCCTGTCCCGTACCCGAGAGTTCGGCGGTGCCCTCGAAGTGGCCCTCGCCGATGTCTATTTTCAAATGCTCGAGGGCGAATACGGTGGGGGTGCTGGCCAGTACGGCCTCCAGTTTGACGGGCGTTTCGCTGGCGCCGGAATGGCTGCCACCCAACTCAACGTGGCCGTCAAGGGAATACAGCAGCGTGCCCCAGGTGGTGCCTTTGCCTGCAAGCTGTGTGCTGCCATCGTCCCAGTGCCAGTCGGTGTCGGCGAAAAAGGGGCCGATGCCGCCTTCACCGGGTCTGGCGTGGACTGCCGCGTCGAGACTGACTTCCCATCCCGCCGCAGAGCTGCCGATCGCCAGTTTGCCAGAGAGGTTTGCCTTGGGGCCTTCAAGCTGCAGAGAATCTACGCGCAGTCCGTTTGCATCCAGGGTGAAGTCGAGTGTTGTGTCGCGCACGGCCTCATCGTCGATCGCAAGTTTACCTATCTGCAGTCGCCCCTTGTGCGGCCACAGATTTAGTGCAGGCACAGGGCTGGCCAAAAATGTCTCCGCCGTCTCTGCGGGGCCTGGTGATTGATAGGCCGTGATAAGATCTTTCAGGTTGCTCACCTGCAGTTGTTCAAGTCGGCTGTCCGACGTGTCGGGCAAGCGCCACGCGTCAGTGCCTGAGGCCTGCATATTCAGGCGTGTGCCGGCGGCGTCCAGCGTGGCTTTCAGGGTGTAGGCAGGGCTCTTCCCGGGCGAAAGCGCAGCGCTCAAAGAAAACTGTGAGTGCTCTGCCTCCTTTATCACGCCCGTAACGTCGATGTTCACAGCGTTCAGCGACAGCAGGGCATCCAGTGAGGCCAGCGCTATTTTATAGGCGGCTGTGCCACCGGCGCGCTCGTCATGCCACTTGATCTTCAAGCCCCCGTCCGCATCGCGCGTCCAGTGCGCATTGACTACAGGGTAGGCATCGCCGCTGTCTGTGATATAGCGGCCGCTGTTCAGAGCAAGCTTCTTGGGAATCCAGGGGTCAAGAAAATGGTAGTCGTCAGGCAGGGGTTTGCCCGAGCTTGGCCAGCGAGAAAGATTCAGCGTCAGGTCATCGGCGCTGACATGCCGCAGCCGTACTTTGCCGACCAGCAGGTCTGTTATTACCACCGAAACTTTCACCTTGGTCGCGACAACGCTGGGTTTCTCCGGGTCGCCCATCACCAGCCGTGCGCTGGTGGCGCTCATTTTCAATAGATTGGCGTCGATGGGCGCAAGGTCCACCGGCAGACCCAGTTGGCGGGTAAGCAGGGGGCCGAGCTGCTGGTCGAGCAGGCTCGCCGCAAACCGGTTGCCCCACAGTGCCAGTGCACCGAGGCCGAATAACACAAGGGATACGATGACAAAACGTTTCACAGACGTAAGGACCTGAAAGTAGAGGTGGGTCATGGTAGCAGCGCGCCGTGCAGCATGCCACGCCGCATTGCGGCTCTGGGGCATGCGCGTGCAGTGGCAGTGTGCCAGTGTAAATATGGCCGGCGAGCGGGTATCCGGTGCCGGGTAGATTCAGGTGGAGACAAGGGCGTTTAAAGGATAAAAAAGAAAGCCGCAGTCGGTGAGCCTACGGCTAACCGATCGCGGCTTGTACTGGTTGTGCTAGCCCCTGCGGGTGGTGGTGCGCACCACTGCCCGTGGGGCACTTTCCTCCATGGGAAAGTATGGCGGTAGTTACCGTATAACAATGTGCAAACGTCCCGTTGCGAAACGAACTGCCCCGATGTGGGTGAGTCAGCCTTGCGGCATCTGCAGTCTTAAATATGGTCGCGATCCGTGAAAAGCGCAAAGTATTCTATAGATCAAGTGTGCATAACATGGCGTCGCTTAAGACGAACTCGATCCGGTCTGGTTTTATTGCTTTACATTGTCCCTGACAATGCGTTGTTTTTGACGGCTCCAGTCGCGGTCTTTCTCGGTGTCGCGCTTGTCGTGTGATTTTTTACCGGTGGCCAGTGCGAGGCGAGCTTTCACCAGGTGGCCTTTCCAATACAGCTGCGTGCACACGCAGGTTTGTCCTTTTTTAGTGGTCGCATCCAGTATCTTGGCCAGCTCTTTTTTATTCAGCAGCAATTTGCGCGTGCGGGTGGGTTCGGCCACCACATGGGTTGAGGCGGTATCCAGAGGAATAATGTGACAGCCCAGCAACCAGGCCTCACCATTTTTCATCAGG
Source organism: uncultured Halioglobus sp. (assembly GCA_905480565.1). Classification (GTDB taxonomy): domain Bacteria; phylum Pseudomonadota; class Gammaproteobacteria; order Pseudomonadales; family Halieaceae; genus Marimicrobium. The sequence continues at coordinate 2,412 of CAJQQW010000456.1, forward strand.
ACGTAGGTGTCGGCCAGATCCGCCTGGCCCAGACGCAGGCTCTTGACCTCCCAGCCCGCCAGTGCAACGCCCGCCTCAAAATCATCCGACAGTTTATAGTCAAAGCTGGCGCGCCGATTGCGGGCAATCACGTTGTCGTGTTTTTTGGGTTTCTTCTTGGACATGGCGCGCATTATACGGCCCTCGCCGCGGGCGGGAACGTGAATCTTCCTCTTTTCAAGCACCGCCCGCTGGGGCACTCTAAGCCAATGAATATTATGGCTTTTTTGAGATGACAAAGGCCGTTGTTGGCCGCGCTGACCAGTGGGGTACGCGGACGACGTTTTTCCTCGCCCTGTCTGCCGCAGCCATCGGGCTCGGCAACATCTGGCGTTTTTCCTACCTCACCGGCGAATACGGTGGCGGTGCGTTTGTGATCAGCTACGTAGCGTGCCTGCTATTGGTAGCGGTGCCCCTGCTAATCGCTGAGGTCGTGCTGGGCGCCCAGGGCGGGCCTGGCCCCGTGGCTGCGATTCATCGTGCGGGCGATGCGTCGGGGTTATCCCGGGGCTGGGGGTTAGTGGGCGTGCTGGCCTCTGTCTGTGGGCTGCTCATTCTGTCCTGTCTCATTGTGGTGGCGGGCTGGTGCATGGCGTATGCCGGCTTTATGCACACCGGCGTTTTTTCATCCGCAGTAGCGGTTGAAGTAGGGCAACACTTTGCCCGTTACCTCAGCGATCCCGCCCCTCAGATGTATTGGCAAAGCCTGTTTCTGTTGATGGCCGCCGGGACCCTGGTGCTCGGGATTCGGCGCGGGCTCGCGCTGCTGGTATGGCTGGTAGTGCCACTGGCTGTCGCGCTGCTGGCCTTTCTGATCAAGTTTAATTTCGATAATGGCAACATCGAGGCCACCGGTGATTTCCTTTTTACCACACGTATGGCGGACTTCTCGCCCCGCACGGTGTTAATGGCGTTGGCGCACGCGTTGTTCACGCTGGCTATCGGCGTGGGCACGGGCATCAGTTACGGGGCGTATGCCTCCGGGGATATTCCCCCGGGACGGTCTGTTATTGCCGTGGCGTTGTTCGACACGGTGTTCGGTTTGCTGGCAGGTATTGCGATATTCCCCGTGGTGTTCGCCAATAACCTGGAGCCGGCGGTAGGCCCGGGCCTGTTGTTTATCAGCCTGCCCTATGCCTTTGGTAACCTGCAGCAAGGTGAACTGGCCGGCACGGCATTCTTTTTGTTGATGACCGTGGCAGCCCTCGGTTCGGCGGTGGCGATCAAGGAGCCCATCGTGGCGGGCCTGATCCGGCACCTACGACTGTCGCGTTTTACGGCTTGCCTGGTGGTGGGAGCGGCGGTCTGGCTGATGGCGCAGGCGGTGGTGGTGTCTCTCGGGCCCGGTAACGTCTTTCCCTGGCTGGGTGGCGGCAACCTGCTCGGCTTGTTTGATATTCTCACCGCAGGCGTATTGCTGCCGGTGGTGGCATTTTTGCTCGCCCTGCTGGTGGGCTGGCGCGTGTCCCCTGAGCTGTTGCGTGACGGTTTGGCGCGTGAGTCAGATCGGTTTTTCTCGCTCTGGTACTTCCTGTTGCGGTATATTGCGCCGCCGGCGATTGCGCTGCTGCTGCTGATGTCGGCTTTGGGGGAGTCGGGAATGGTATGAGCAGGGGCAAGCCTTTAACGTGGAGCCCAGTGAATGACCATTATTGATCGCAGTGCTCTGCTGCCATACAACGCCGGGCAGTTGTACGCACTGGTAAACGATGTAGAGAGTTACCCGTTATTTATGGACGGCTGTGTGGGGGCAGAGGTTCTCAGCCGCGGCGAAAACCAGCTGGAGGCGCGCCTTGACCTGGCCCGTGGCGGCATTCGTCAGAGCTTCACCACCCGCAACCGGATGCTGGCGGGTGAGGCGATTACACTGGAGCTGATTGATGGCCCCTTTGATGCATTTTCCGGCCGCTGGGATTTTCGTGTACTGGATGAATCAGCGTGTAAAATGAGCCTGAAACTGGAGTTTACCTTCAGCAGTGCGGTGCTCGGTCTGGCGGCTTCCAGGTTGTTTGAGAAGGTGTCCAGTAACCTGGTCGATGCCGTTGGTAGGCGCGCCGCACACTTATACGGTTAAGACGATGAGCGAAGACAAAACAATTACTGTGGAGGTCGCCTATGCCCTCCCCGAGAAACAGGCGATACTCGAAGTCGAGATCGTGGAGGGGGCCTCAGTGCTGGAGGCGGCACGCCAGTCCGGGATTGCCGGCAAGTTTGAAGAAATCGATCTGGACAATGCCAAGTTTGGCATTTTTGGCCATGCGGTAGCGGCCGAGCAAGTGCTGAAGGCGGGTGAGCGGGTAGAAATATACCGTCCTCTCATTGCTGATCCCAAGGATGTACGCAAGGCCCGGGCGCAGCGCGCCAAGGAGCGGCGTGAACAGGATACGCCCTAGCGCCTCGCGGGCATCGGGCGGCGCGCAGCGCCATTCATCAGGTCAGTGTGGTGCTGGGTATTAAGGTTCGCGCGCCCGAATTGGCGGGCGTTGGGAATACTAGATATCGGGGTTTTCGCCGCCCCATTCGATGGGCACAAGTTCTTCTGAGCCGATGACATCGACCAGCAGGTCCACATCGAAAATGACGGTGAGTTTCGATTGGTCCAGCACTGTCATGCCGTTGCGTTTTACGTAGATATAATCCCACCGATCCGGATTGAACGTGTCTTCCACCAGCGGCGTGCCCAGAATAAAACGCACCTGCCGCTTGGTCATGCCGGGCTGCAGCTGGCCTGCCATTTCCTGCGTGACGATGTTGCCCTGTTCGATATCGAGGCGGTAGACACCGGGAAAGCCGAACCAACCGCAGGCGGTCAGCGTCGAGAGCGAGAGTAAAATCAGCAGTAGCCGCATCGGATAAAACTTCCACTTGTACTATGGGAATGGCATCATACCTCTCCCAGACAATACAGAGAAGCCCCGGGTCCATGGCCGAGCAAAATCAGGAACTGCGCAAGGCAGGGTTGAAAATAACCCTGCCCCGCGTAAAGATTCTTCAAATCTTGGAGGCATCCGAAGGCGGCTCCCAACACCTCAGTGCAGAAGACGTCTACCGCGCGCTGCTGGCGGCGGGTGAGGATGTCGGGTTGGCGACGGTCTACCGGGTGCTTACCCAGTTCGAAACCGCGGGTCTGGTGACGCGACACCACTTCGAAACGGGGCACTCCGTGTTTGAACTTGCCAAAGGCGAGCACCACGACCATATGGTCTGCGTGGCCAGTGGCGACGTGGTGGAATTTACCGATCCGGTGATCGAAAAGCGTCAGCACGAGATCGCCGAAGAGCACGGCTACGAACTGATGGATCATTCCCTGGTGCTCTACGTGCGTAAAAAAGAGGGCTAGCTACCCAGCATTTCCTTGGCATGTGCCAGGGTCTGCTTGGTAATCTTCACGCCCCCCAGCATGCGGGCGATCTCCTCGACTTTTTCGTCTTCACTGAGTGAGCGCAGGCCGGCTTCGGTGGTTTTTCCATCGCTTGCCTTGGTCACCTGCAGGTGATGACTGCCCTGGGCAGCGACCTGTGGCAGATGGGTGACACAGAGCACCTGGGCCCGTTCACCGAGGGCGCGGAGTAATTTGCCCACCACTTCTGCGACGGCACCGCCAATCCCGACATCCACCTCGTCAAATACCATGCTCGGCACCGTGGCGGTGTCGGCGGTGACCACCCCGATAGCAAGGCTGATGCGCGACAGTTCGCCACCGGAGGCCACTTTGCCGAGTTCCCGCGGCGGCGCACCGGGGTTGGTGCTGATCAGGAATTCGATCTCCTCCTCGCCATGGGGGTGCGGATGATCGTTCTTGACCGGGTGAAAGCCAATCTCGAATTGGCAGCCCGACATGGCCAGGGAATCCAGTTGTTTGGTGGTTTGCTTGACCAATTTCTTTGCCGCGGTGCGGCGCTGCTTGCCGAGTCGCTTGGCGTCGGTGGCGTACTGAGTAACCAGTCCATCCATCTCAGCTTCCAGCTGTTCGATTCGCTGGCTGCCGCCTGCCAGCCCCTTGAGTTCCTCCCGCAGTGACTGGTGCATCTCCTGCAGCTTCTCCGGCAGTACCTTGTGCTTGCGCGCGACATCGTAAATAGCTTCGAGGCGCTGTTGCACAGTGGTCAGGCGCTCGGGATTGACCTGTACCGTATCGAGGTGGCGCTGCAATTCACCCCGTGCCTCGCTCAGTTGAATGGCAGCTGAATCGAGCAGGGCGCGGGCATCGGTAGCGGCCTCGGTCGTATGGGTGTCGCCATCGATTAGCTTCAGCGCCTGGTGCAGGCCACTCGCTTGTTCTTCGCACAGCGCCAGTGCCTGTTCCGTATCCTTGAGAATGTCCTCCGCATTGCCCAACAGTTTTTGCTCCTGCTCCAGTTCGGCCAGTTCGCCCGCCTGCAAATCCAGCGTGTCCAGTTCTTCTACCTGGTACGCAAGTAATTGCATTCGTCCGCTGTGTTCGTCCTTGGAGCCGGCCAGCAATGCCAGTTCGCGCTGCTTGCGCAGCCACTCGGAGGCGCATTCCTCCACCTTGCGAGTCAGTGGCTTGTGCCCCGCGTAGGCGTCCAGCATCGCCCGCTGTACTGGCTTGCGCAGCAATGACTGGTGTGCGTGCTGGCCGTGAATATCGACCAGCAGTGCGCCGAGGTCGGCGCAATCCTGCAGGGTGCAGACGCTGCCATTGATGTAGGCGCGGCTGCGGCCCTCCCGGGTGATGACCCGGCGCAGCAGGCAGTCGTTCCCGTCGCCGAGATCCCGGGTTTTGAGCCAGTGGACAGCCGAGGGAATGGCAGAGAGGTCGAAGCTGGCGCTGATTTCAGCCTTGTCGCAATCGTGGCGGATCGACTTGGCATCCGCCCGATCGCCGAGACACAGGCCAAGGGCGTCCAGCATGATGGATTTGCCCGCTCCTGTTTCGCCGGTGATGACGGTCATGCCGCTACTGAATTCCATTTCCAGTGCGGTAATCACGGTGTAGTTGCTGATAGTGAGTTGCGTGAGCATGGTGTCGTCGCCGTTATTTTGTCTGTTATACCCTGTCCGGGGGCCGGTTTAAACCACTCGTGCATATCACTATTCAGGGTTTTCCGTGACTTTGTTAATGACACCTGCT
>CAJQQW010000457.1 GCA_905480565.1 uncultured Halioglobus sp.
CCAGGATAACGGAACAAATCCCAGGTGCCGCCGAGACGCTCGCGGCTCTCAAGCAGCAGAAAACTGCGATCTGGGCACTCTTTTTGGAGATGCCTGGCGCTACCAATGCCGGACAGACCGGCACCGACTATCAATACGTCCACATACTCTGCGTCAGTCATATCCTGATACTCTAAGAGCGCGCTGTCCCGGAAAAATCATCGGCGTACTCTGGACTATATGACGCCACCATTCAACCGATTTGGACGCGACGGAGTTTTGCCGGGACGGCCGAGGTCATCGCAGGACGCGCGAACACGCTTCCGGCATTTTAACGCGCAACAGGGGGCGTACATAGAATAATGACACGCGCAAAGCGAGGTGGCTTACACCTATAAAAACGAAAAAATCGACTATCCTCCGCACCCTGCGAAGAACAGTCGAGGACTGGAGTCAGTCTAGCGCACAGTACCCACATGGATGTCAACGCGCCTGTTAAGCGCACGGCCCGCTTCTGTCTCATTGGATGCTACGGGGTCGAGCTCTCCCCTGCCCATGACATCGATAATACTGCCATCAATTCCGCGGCTGACGAGATATTGGTAAACGGCTTCGGCGCGTCTCTCCGACAGCTTCTGGTTATAAGCCTCGGTCCCCATACTGTCGGTATGGCCGATGAGATCAATATCCTTGACGGACAAGCCCTTGCTCTTTATCAGCTGATCCAACTTAGCAAGCTCCTGCCTACCTGACTCTTTAAGAACAGCCTTGTCGAAATCAAACAGGGTAGAAGCAGAGACCGAATGAGTCTCATACTCGACTTTAGACAATAGTGTATTTGCAACGTAGTTGGTGAGCGCATCGCCCGAGGCGGCGTCGCTCGCAGCTATTGCACTGTCACAACTATCGGCACCGGTGAGAGTAGCTATCATGGCATCGTGCTCTGTATCCTGACCGATTTTCACCGTATGCAGACAGAGCTTACCGGGGTGCTCTTTACGCAAAAGGGACAGACTATCTGCTACTGCTTCGGGGTCATCCCAGTTAAAGTCACTGACAATAATAACCGCCACCTGGCCGGGGTCATTGGCTGAATCTGACGCGTCTCCGGGCTCCAGCAAATCGGTATTCAATGACAAGGCATCGACGATGGGTGTTGTGCTGGCAGCACACTCGATGGAACCCAGCGCACTGGCGAAGTCAGCCTTATCGTAAGCCGTAGGGCCGTACAACTGCGAAGCTACCCCATAACCTATACAAGTACCCGTTGCACCTTTACCAAATGTGATAATAGCCGAATCAAATTTTAATGGCGGAACCGCATTGTTGAAACTCGCGGTCCAGTCTTGAGCATCGTATATCCGCGGCCGACCAGAATCGTCGTTATTCATAGACCCCGATGCATCTAGCAAAACAACAAACGTGTCAGCCCTCTGCACATAACCCGAGAGGTCGATCACATTCGACTGAGATGCAACGGGTGTATAGGGCACACTACTGCACGCTGCAAGCACGCCTAACGAAATACCCGCAATTGACCGCACCAACAAATTCTTCAACATAAAACTCTCCTGTCTAGTCATATCATTTCCAACCCCAACTCAACCCTGTAGAAAAGGGCACGTATCGAAATACGAGCAGTGGCTCATCGAAGGGAAGAAAAGAGAGTAAAGCACAGGACAGGGCAACTGCAAAGTCGAAGACTAACCAATCGCGCCAAACCGACAAGCGCGGGAACGCGAGACGAACACATTCCACTCACAGTCAAAGGCGGCGCTGCACTGATATGGTGCATTTGAGTACCGACGCCAGCGCGCTGTCCGCAAGGCACTCCACTCACCGCAACGATAAAGCTCGCATGATGTCGTCAAGTTAACAAGCCATACTAATCAGGCAGACAGGCCGGTGAAACGCGCAATCTTTTCGGGATTGAGGTAAGGGTCCAGTAGGGTGTGGTCATTACGAAAGCGAATATCGTTGCCAATTTGTCGCAACTGATCCAATGGCATCTGCGTTCGCGTCAAACGGTACAGCTTGTGATAATAATCATAGGTCTCACGGGAGGGTTGTTCATCAGAAGTCGCGATCGCGTTGGGCACTTTCTTGGACGCTTTGTTCTTGTCGCTCATCATCGTGAAGCTGTAAGTCGGAAACGTAATCATCTCGCCAAACGCCACGCACTTCAGTTCCTTCGGAAATTCGATAAGAAAATCGAAGGTTTGCCGCAAGTCTTCCTCACGGTCAAACTCGTTGATCGTGATGAGGTCAAAAAAGCCTGTCAGACCCGCCTCGACAATCTCTTTGCCCGCCTCGATTACGCGAGCCATCTTGGTCGGTCGATTGTAATACTCTTTGAGAATCCGCTCACTACCCGACTGCACGCCCATGGTGATGGAGACACAACCCGCGTCCTTGAGCTGCTTCATCATCCTCAAGTTATGTGTCGTCGGGTAGGTATAGCACCAAAACGGCATCCCGATCTCTTCCTTATAGCGTGGCAGGAAATCATCCAGCCAGCGAGGGTTAACTGTGAAAACATCGTCGTAAAACAGGATGGTATCGATATCTAGATTTTCTTTGGCCCAGCGCAATTCTTCGATTACTACATCGATATCGCGACGGCGCAGAGAATCCTTTTTGCCAAACATTTCCTGGTAACGACTTTCGATACAAAAAGAGCACGAAAATGGACATCCGCGCTGTGTCATGATGGGATACTCCTTGCCCAAATTGCGCGGGAACCGACCGCGAACAGCACGCTCCTTGCTTATGTGCACATAGTTTTCCGTCCTCCAGTCGGGTATCGCGATGTCGTTCAGAGGCAGGTTGGATCGATTAGGGTTCTTGTGTATCTCTCCGTTGTTATCCCGCGCCCAGGTGCCCTCGATGTCTAGCCAGCTATCTCCCGAATCGATGCGGTTAGCCAGCTCGACAATCACCTCCTCACCCTCGTTGATACAGATCAGATCCGCATGCGGAATGCAGCTCTCTGGCTCAAGTGTCGGCGCCGGACCACCCCAGATAATTGGTACATTGAAACGCTCTCGTATTTTCTCGGTTACAAGGGCGCTTTCATCGATGATGCCTGAATACAGACTGAAACCTATGGCATCGGGCCTGAAATCTTCAAGCGCCTTAAACAGTAAATCGAATTCGAAATCAGTGAAGGGGGTATAGCAATTCCAGATGACTTCCCTACCGTCTACAGAAAACAACAGACCGGAAAAATCTGCCACTTCGTAATTAACCGAATCCTCAAGAGTATGGTCTTCGTAGTCCCTGAAATAGTACACCCGAGACTTATGTCCCGCTCGGATCAATTCTCCCGACAATTGAGCGGGCGCGAGATTGAGACCAGTGAATAGCTTAATTATTGCAACACGTGCCATCTGTCTACTCCGAGCAGGCACCACCAAACCGGCCTGCATGATTGCGTCCATCAAGGGTCTTTCCCATCACCCTCTGTGGCGTATTTTGATTGCCTAACCGCACCCAAATGCCTTGACCAAAATGGTATCTCAGCGTTACGCAACCACCACCAAATAAGACCAAGTATAGGTCGTTTCAGGCGGGAGATACACCCTGGGCCACAGAGTTGGGAAGCAGGTCCGCCTCACTACAAGCAAACAACACCCATTCGGCGCAGAATCTGCAGCAGCGTGGGCGTCATAACATCGGTTGCAACAGGGCAAACCCCAAAGACACAGTATTTGTGTGGTTATGCTCTCGTCAGCCGATCCGATCG
>CAJQQW010000458.1 GCA_905480565.1 uncultured Halioglobus sp.
GCCCTGGATATTATGTGTGCTTCACCCCTTATCGACAGCAGTATCACGCTATCGACACGTGATGAAAGTATGCCCCAGATGAGCCGTCAGCACCACCGCTCCAGTGGGTCAAATTTGCCTTAGCCCGGTTCCGATTCGGCGCCTGCCTCGACGCGCAGCAGGCTGCGGAAGGCGCGACTGGCGCTGGACTCGCCTGACAGTACGCGGTAAACGTCCTCTACCATGGGCATTTCTACCTTGTATTGCGCGGCGAGGGCTAATACCGCCGGGGCACTTTTTACACCCTCGGCGACCATGAACATTTCACGGGTTATGTCCTGCATATTGCGGCCTTTGCCGAGTTCGATTCCCACGTGGTGGTTGCGGCTTTGAGGGCTGGTGCATGTGGCGATCATATCGCCCATGCCGGCTAGTCCGGCGAATGTCTCGGGCTGGCCGCCCATGGCGACGCCTAACCGGGTGATTTCGGCCAGCCCGCGGGTGATCAGGCCGGCGCGAGTATTGTCACCTGCCCCGAGGCCGTCACCTATACCTACTGCGATAGCAACGATATTCTTCAGCACGCCCCCCAGCTCGCAACCAATTACGTCGGTATTGGTATAGGTGCGAAACAGGCCAGAATTAAAAACGGGCTGCAGTTGCTGCACAATGATACTGTCCTCCATGGCGAGCACGCTTGCGGCTGCTTTTCCCTCCATGATCTCCCGAGCAAGATTGGGCCCTGTCAGCACGCCCGCCGGGTGGCCCGGCATTACCTCTTTGATGATCTCGCTCATGCGCAGATGGGTGCCCAGCTCGAGGCCTTTGCTCAGGCTGATCACCGGGACCCCTTGGCGCACGTGTGCCTTCACGTCATTCAGGACCTCGCGGAAATACTGTGAAGGGATACCCATCACGACAACATCAGCGAGGCTGACCGCATCTTCTATGCGGTGTGTCGCGACCAGCTTCTCTGGGAGCATTATCCCCGGCAGATAGGTGTTATTGGTGTGCTCCGCGTTAATCTCCTCGACAGTGTCGGGATTTCGCGCCCATAAACTGACCGCGCTGTTGCGGGTCGCCAGTGATGCCACCGCTGTTCCCCAGGACCCTCCCCCCAGAACGGTGACTTTCGAATCAGACATGCTTTCTCTCCTTGAGACGGGCGTCGACATGATAAGGGGGAAACGGGCGAGCATCTATTTTCGCGTATAAAAAAACGCCATCGCAAGGCAGTGAGCGACGGCGTAAGGGTAAGGCTAACGTTTTTACGTGCCTGGACTTTTGCTATCCGACCCGCAATAACCGGATATCGTTCCCGGGCGGCAAACATCTCTGACAAATGCTTGCGAGCGTCTCCCGAAAGCTGCGGCGACTGCCCTTAACCGATAGTGAGCCAGTTAACCGCGGCACTTCGAGTATTGATGATCGGTGGTGGAAAAACAAGAAATAACCATATGACATGTTATTATATTATAATATACATAAAAAGAATATTACTCTGCTTTCCTGAACAAAAGTGTCATACGATCCGATTCCCCGATAGCCAGATTTGCGGCGCGTTTGTCGGGGTCGCTGTCATTACCTCTTAGTGACGGAGGTAAGCGCCAGACTACGTCCTCTGTAGAGGGGTTATCCAGGTCATTAGCGTTAATCTCACTAGCAGCCACCAGTTCGAAACCCGCTTTTTCAAACATGGCGATAACGTGGGACTGCTTCAGGTAGCCCGCGTTGCCCAGCGCCCACTGATTGTCGGCCGTTTCCTGTGCCCGGTGTTGTACAACACCCACCAGCCCGTCGCCCTTCAGCATGCTATACACCGAGGCCAGAGCCTCGGTGCGCGTTTCGGCACTGTGCTCAAAGCGGTTGAGGTTGTGCAGTGCCCGTATCAGCAATACGCGGTCTACCGTGCCCTTGATATTCTCGGGTACCTGCTCAAAGGTGAAGCCGCGGGCGGTTATGCCATTGTCGGTATATGACGCAACCTGCTCAGGAAACTGGCTGGTCGCCTCGACCCGTTTATCTATCCAATCTGGTGTGGCGAAATCGAACATGCGCCACATGCGGCTGGCATAAGTCACCCCGTAGAGCGTGCCCTTTGCACCGAGATAATTGGCCAGTATCTGCGTGTACCAGCCGCCTCCGGGGAGACCTTCGGCCACTGTCATGCCCGGTTTGATTCGAAAGAAAGTGAGTGTTTCAGCGGGATGGCGGTAGGCGTCCCGGCGCTTGTCCTCCGCACTGCGAACCGCCAGGGCAGTACTCAGCGCCGGGTCGATGGGCGGATTGTCCGCCGCCACGCTGTGGGTGGTCAAGAGTAGTCCCAGGGTGAGGATGTAAGCGATGGCTAGTGGCATAGTGTCTGTCTCCGAGAATATGCCTAATCCTGAGGGCTTACCTTCGCTTTGGCAAGCGCCCTGGTGAAGTTTTGGGCAAGCGCTGGCGGTCGCAATCGAGTAACCTGTAATGGCCATCTCGCGTCAGTAGAATGGCCGCATGCGACATGCCGTGTGCCCCTCGGCCTCGTTACTATGCGGCGCACTGACAACATAATTCGACAGGAGAGACTGCTATGGCCAAGGTGCTTATCACGGGAGCTACGGGCTTTATTGGAAACCATGTCACCCGACTGTGCCTCGAAAAGGGCGATGACGTGCGTGTGATGGTCATGCCGGGCGAGGATCGTTCTCCGCTGAACGGTATGGAAGTGGAATTCGTGGAAGGGAACCTGATGGATCATCCGTCTCTGTCCAAGGCTGTCGAGGGCTGTGAGCAGCTCTACCATCTGGCGGCCCTGTTTAAAATATGGACCAAGGATCCGAACCTGCACTACAAGATTAACGTCGATGGCGCCCGCGCAATGTTGACCGCAGCCAAAGACGCCGATGTGCAGAAAATCGTTTTCACCAGCAGCGTAGCTGCGATTGGTGTCGCCAGCGATGGCAGTTGGGCCAACGAGGAAACACCATTTAACGGTTGGGACTGGGGTAGTGAATACATCCTATCAAAGTTTATCAGTCACCAGATGGTGAAGGGTATGGTAAGCGATGGCCTGCCTGCGGTCATGGTTATGCCTGGCCTCCCCTTCGGTCCGGGAGATCGCGCACCCACACCAACGGGCACCATGATTCTGCGCACGCTGGAAGGAAAAATGAAAAATTATTGGGATGCCGGCGTATGCGCCGTCGATGTGCGCGACGTGGCCAAAGGGCACGTGCTGGCGATGGAAAAGGGGCGTATCGGCCAGTCCTATGCTCTGACCAACCGGGATGGCAACATGACGAGTAAGGAAATGATCGAGTTAATTGCCCGGGTTGCGGATGTTTCCGGTGCGGCCAAGACCGAGGTGTCGCCTAGGGTTATGCTGACGGTGGCAAAGGTCGTTGAAGGCATTTCCAAACTTACAGGTCGTGAGCCGATGACCACCTATAAAAACACCGTCTATGCACTGCAGCATGGGTACGTGGATTCATCAAAGGCCATTGAAGAATTGGGCCTGCCGCAAACACCTATCGAAACGGCGGTTGCGGATTCTGTGAAGTGGTTCCGTGAGAACGGCTATGCCTGATGGGCGGGCCAATCCTATCAAGATGACGGCTTGGCCGGTGGGCGCATCAATCGATGCGCCTTTACGTTAAGGTCAGTGCTAGAACACTCACCCGGTGGCGCCCATATACTGCTCGCAAATGCTTTCACCCAGCTCCCCGGTCAAACGCGCGCTGCTGCCTGTCGTGAGCTCGATCTGTCGCGCCCACTGGCAATAGCGGTACAGAGGGTAATCCTTATCGACTCCTGTGCCCCCATGGCAATGCTGTGACGCCTGACTGACGCGGTGAGTGACATCACCGCACCAGATTTTCGCCATGAGTACGGCATCTGCGGCGGGGCGCCCCTGGTCGATCAGGGAGGCGGCTTGCTGAGTGACGAGCCGCAAGCATTCCACATCGATATAGCAATCGGCAACACGGTGGCTGACAGCCTGAAATGTGGCGACCGCGCGACCGAATTGTTCTCGCTCCGAGGTGTATTGACCAGTGATGCGCATCATTTTGTCGCATACGCCGAGGGCCATGGCCGCAAGCGCGACCCGCGTGGCTTGCAGCGCCCATTCATAGCAACCCGCGCGTCGCCGCCGGTGGCCACGATATCCTCAGCAGGAACCTGCGCCTTGTTCATCACCAGTTCGTGGCGGGTATCTCCCGCGGTGACCTCCTGACGGTTGAGTGTTACGACGGCAGCTTTGGGATCCACGAGTGCGACAATGAGCTCCTCGCCGTTGTGTGCGGACACCAGAATGCGCGCAGCGGTTTGTGCCTGGTTGACGCAGATTTTGGTGCCGCTCAGGGCGTAACCCCCTTCAACCGGCTGCGCGGTGCAGCCGGGTTTTGCCGGGTCGTCATTGTTGTATTCCTCAAGTGCCGAAGTGACGATAGTGCTGCCGCTGGCAATGCCCGGCAGCCATTGGTCTTTCTGGCTATCGCTTCCATAGCGCCGCAGTGTTGCAGCGGCGCCCACTAATACTGGGATTACGGGGACCTGAGCGACGGTGCGGCCAACTTCCTCACAGAGAACGGTGAGCGCGAAAAAGCCCAGGTTCATGCCGCCCTGATTCTCTGCAATATCCAGCCCGAGCAGGCCGGCCTCGGCCAGAGCGGCCCAAAGCTTCTCATCGAAGACGTCATCCTGCTGTTCAATCGCTTTCAATTTGTCGACCTCGGTGAAGTCGCCCATAATTTGTGCCGCCAGTTGCTGCACACTTTTTACTTCGTCTGAAATAGTGAAATCCATGTTCTGTACTCTGATTCTGTTTATTTAAGTTACTGGAATATCGTTTAAATCGTCGTTTTAGTCTTCATCGGGTGCGCGGCATCCACAGTCCGGCCATCGAGATAATGTCTCTTTGGATCTCGTTCGTGCCGCCTCCAAACGTGAGGATAGAACCGACCCGCCAGCGGAATTCGATTTTGCCCTTGAGCACGGCGCCCGGTGAGTGAGTCGCGATGGTGCCCGCCTGCCCCATCACCTCAAGCAATAGACGGTACAACTGTACGAAAAATTCGCTGCTGTAGACTTTGGCAGTTGACGCATCTGCCATATCCAGTGGTCCCTGATCCATCGCCCACGCCTGCTTCCAGCAAATGAGCTTTACTACTTCCAGTCCGCTTTTTACTTTAGCGAGATTGTGCTGCACCCACGGTTGTTCAATGATTTTTCCGCCCCCCGGTGCGGCTGTCTCCGCAGCCCATTCGCAGACGCCCTGATAGAGGGAATCGACCTGGCCATGAGTAAACAAGGACAACCGTTCAATATTGAGCTGGCCGGTAACAAGTTTCCAGCCAGCATTCACCTCTCCTACCCGATATTTATCCGGCAGGCGAACGTCGTTGTAGTAGGTGGCGTTGGTTCTTACGCCCAGCGTATGCACCGGTGTGACGGAGAAGCCCTCGGAGCTTGTAGGCACCAGGAACATGGTTAGCCCTTTATGTTTTTTGCTTTCATCTGGATCGGTGCGCGCAGCCAGCCACACGTAGTCGGCAAAGTTGGCCAGGCTGGTCCACATTTTTTGACCGTTGATGATCCAGTCGTCCCCATCCTTCACCGCCCGTGTTTTCAAACTGGCAAGATCGGTACCGGCGGAGGGCTCGGAGTAACCAATAGCAATGACTACCTTGCCATTGCGAACGCCGCCGACCACCTCTTCCTTGACGGCCTCGCTGGCGTTCGCAGCGACCACCGGTGTTGTCGATTCGGTGGTAAGGAAAGGGTAGGGGAAGCCTGAACGTACCACTTCATCGGTAAAGATATATTGTTCGATATGAGACATCTCTTTGCCACCCAATTCCTTGGACCAGCTCAATCCTATCCACCCGTCTTCCCCCATGCGTGCGTACTGTTTACGAAACTCGGGGCCACCCCCCTCCTTGTACTCGGCGATTTTCATTTCCTCCGCCAACTCTGGCGTCATAATAGTAGTCATGTAATCGCGGACTTTCTGTTGCAGGGTTTTCTGCTCGGATGTTAATTCGATATTCATACAGCTGTTCCTCGTTATGATGACTCGTCCATCGGGTGGAGGCGCGATCTGCTCTCGCCCGGACCTTTAACGTGTCTAATGATTTTGTATCGCTTTGATGAATTGTTTTTGTCGCTCTGGCTCGCCCGTATCTACGGTGCACATCCAGGTATCTGCCAGACCGCCAAAGCGCTGTTCCAGTAGCGCGGGGACCTCGTCAATATCTTCTGCTACCAGTGCGAAGGTATGGAGAATCTCGTCTGTGATAAGAGCACCCAGATCATCCCAGCGGTTCTCACGGGTTAACTCGTTGGCTTCGGTCTGCAAATCGCCCCAGCCGTGCAGCTCCAACACCGGCCGGTAGGCGGGTGTCGAGGCATAAAAACCGAGTTGTGCCCGTATTGCCCGCCGAGACTCTTCAAAGGCCTCTTCCGTCGCGCCAGCGACGACCATGGCTGGCAGGCTAATATCGAAATCAGTGCGGTTGCGCCCCGATTTCCTTAACCCTCGTTCGACGGCGGGAATGGTTACCTGCTGCAGATAATCTGCGGTGGTGAAGCCGTGCGAGATCACCCCATTGGCGACTTCTCCAGCAACTTCTGTCATTAGGGGGCCCACTGCGGCAAGGTTGATACCCGGCCCGCCGAAATCACTTTTTCGCGGCGTAAACATTGGCGTCATCAGGTCGTGCCGATAAAACTCGCCGTTGAAACCGAGCTTCGTCCCAGTCTCCCAGCAGTGCCAGATCGCCTGCATGGCGAGAATAAATTCGCGCATGCGCGCGGCCGGTTTTGACCAGGGCATTGAGAAGCGCCGGGTGATGTGAGGTTTGATCTGTGAACCCAGCCCGACCGTGAAGCGGCCGCGACAGTAGTGATTGAGATCCCAGCCCAGATTGGCCATGGTCATCGGGTTGCGCGCGAAGGCAACACTGATGGAGGTGGTCAGCTTTATGCGGCTGCTGTGTTCTGCTGCGAGTACCAGTGGGAAGAACGGGTCGTTGTTGATTTCCGCGGAGAAGGCAGCATCGTAGCCGCGCTCCTCCAACTCGGCAATCGCCATTGGCGCATTATCCAGGTCGGCACCCAGCATTCCGCTGACTTTCACCAGTTGTTCTCCTAAAGAATCCCATCAGAATAGCGCTGCTAGCAGGCGGTCTATCATGCCCTGAGCCTGTTCTGCATAACCGTCTCCGAACAGGTTGTAGTGGTTCAGGATGTGATACAAGTTGTACAGCACTTTACGCGTCTCGTAGCCGGGATCAAGTGACCAGGACTGCCTATAGGACTGGTAAAACCGCTCACTAAAACCGCCAAACAGCTCTGTCATGGCCAGGTCAGCCTCCCGGTCGCCGAAGTAGGCCGCAGGATCGAAAATGACGGGCTCTCCTTTCGCGATATAGCCTGTATTGCCGTTCCAAAGGTCACCGTGAAGCAGTGACGGCTCGGGCCGGTAGTCGGTAAAAAAGGCATGAACCTCGCACTGCAGACGTCTGCCGCAGTCTATAAGCCTGCCGGGCGCGCCATTTTGTCGTGCGAGATCAAGCTGGACACCCAGCCGCTGCTCGCGGAAAAAATGGCACCAATCAGTGGTTCTATCGTTGGGTTGGCGGGTTTCACCAATATAGTTATCGCGCTGAAACCCATAGGTATCGCCGCAGTGGCGGTGCAGCTCGGCTAGGTGTTCTCCAAGCTGGGCTTCGCCCTCGGATGATTGCGACTCGAGGGCCAGAAATTCCATCACCAGCCAGCTATATGCCCCGTCACTGCCGATACACAGGGGCTTTGGGGCCGTGATTGCCCCCGCTTCCCGTATAGCCGTCAGGCTGGCAGCTTCGGCCACGAATAAGTCTTCTTTGTCGGCATGGTTTACTTTTGCAAACACACGCTGAGGACCATCTTCCAGACAGAATGTCTCGTTGATACAGCCGCCGCTCACGGCGCGAGCAGCACGGACGGTGAATCGGCAGTCCAGCGCTTCAGAAAGAGAATGTTCCAGTGTCTGCCAGTCCATGCTGCCCTCGAGCGTCAGCCCTCAATCATGACATTAATGAGAAGTTGAGCAAAACAGCGTCGGGACTTATAATGCGCCCCTTCGCTAGAAAGCACACTCTAGGACTATAGCTCAGTTGGTTAGAGCGCTACCTTGACATGGTAGAGGTCCCCAGTTCGAATCTGGGTAGTCCTACCAATCTCCCGACACTATTTGGCAGTACAAGACAATTTTAAGGTTTGTCGTTAGGCAATGGGTGCGTGATTCGTCACAGCGGCCAACGTGTCACAATACGCGATGAAGACGAGTGAGATCACCCGATACTTTTCTTGAGGGAAAGCCTACCACGTATAGTACAGTTCGATGCCATAGGAGCGCTGTCGCCCCGGACGCAAGGTGACCGATCCAACACCCTCTATTGAGGCCACGCCGGAACCGAAGTAGTTTTCATCTGTAAAATTATTTACATATGCCGCCAGTTCCACGTTTTCCAGAGCGAGCGGCTGGAATGCCAGACGAAAGTTCCACACCTTGTAAGAGTCGACATAGGCCTCAGGCGTCTGCGCAGATGCCGGGTCCAGCCCGATGAACACAGAACCCATATAATAGCCATGAATCCGGGGTGTGATTGCCCCGAATTCTGTCTGCCACTCGTACTGTGCGATGAGCGACCATGTCCACTTTGGGATATAGGCGAAATCCTCATCACTACGATCAATGACAAGCTGCGAGCCGTCCAGTTGCGGGGCGAGGTCTTTGAATTCGTCGTATTCCGCGTCGGTATAGCTGGCACTGGCATTCAGGAGCAGTCCGTCAACGGGCATGGCACTTAATTCCAGCTCCCCTCCCTTCAGAGTTGCCTTGCCTGCGTTTGCGATACCGTTCTCGGTGCGGTCGATTCCATTAGGGTCGGGAAAATTCCGTGTGACGTTGATCTGTATATCGTCATAGTCTGAGTAATAGAGCGCACCGTTCAATCGTAATTTGCTACTGAGAAAATCGAGCTTGTAGCCGAGTTCGTAGGTCCACACCTCCTCCGGGTCGAAGGGCAGGAACTGATCCCCGAATGGCGAGAAGCCGCCCGCCTTGAACCCGTTTTTGGCGCTGGCATAAAAAATGCCTCCGTTAAACGTCTCCCCGTACCAAGCGTCCGGCGCGAACATGGTCAGGGTGGCGGCGGGATTGAATTCAGTCCAGTCCTCCTTGCCCTCGTCGCCGGGTATTTCAGGATCGATGATGATGGGGTGCAGATAGTTCTGCAGAGCGTCGAAATCTGCCCGAGTTAACGACGGTCCCAATGCGAGGTCGCTGTCTGAACTATAATTTACCTGTGCTGCTTTCTTTTCTTCCCAATGAAACCTGCCACCGACGGTCAGTTGCCAGGTTTCAGAAAGATTGAGTATCGCCTGTCCGAAAGCTGCGGCGGAGGTGTTCTCAAAATCGCGAATTATCGCTTCGCGGAAAGAGATGAAGGGGGGTGATAGTGATACGTTCCCGTCTGGCAGCGTCAGGCCTAGCCACCCTCCCGGGCCAATCATGTTGCCTCCTGGATTGTTGTCAATTTTTTCGTTTGAGTAATAAAGACCCACGGTGTACTCCAGAAACTCATCGAAAGCGTCGCCCAGTAACTGGAACTCCTGGGAGAAAAACTTTCGGGTCTCGTCATCCGACGCGATGCCATTGCCCGCCAGCTGCCGTCGATACTCGTAGGCATTATTGAGAGTGTAAAGATCTGTGCCATCAATATCTTGTGATGCAAGATCGATATCATCTTGGTATAGATAGCCAGTGATGCTTCTCACCGTAAAGTCTTTCAGGTCCCAGGCGAGTGTAGCGCCACCCAGTTGGCTGGTAATTTCATAGACCAAAGGTGAGCGGTCCATAATGACTTTCTCATCGTCCAGCAGGCTTTCGCTGCGCTCGCACAGTTCACCGTAGCCTGCCGACTGGCCGGGCGCAGTGAACGCTTGCAGTTGTGTGCGTTGCACCAAGAAGCAGTTCACCGGCGAGGTGTGTTCTTCTACTTTGCCGTAAAAATACATCAAGTCGGCGGTAAGGATGTCACTCTGATAACGCAGCTGACCGAGTGCAGATTTGCGGTCGATATCACCATAGTCCTGGCCGGTGAAAGCATCGTCGCGATAGCCATCTTCCTTGCGGTGATCCAATTGAATGCCGCCAGAGAGGGTATCTTGCCAGATAGGACCGCTCACCCCGAAACGAAAAAACTGTCGGCTTCGGTCGCCCAAATTGACACTGGCGAAACCTTCAAATGTTTCCGAGGGTTTTTTGGTTGTAAGGAGGATCGCCCCTCCAGCGGTATTTTTACCGAACAATGTACCCTGCGGGCCACGCAGCACCTGCACCGACTCCATATTCAACACGTCCACGAGCTGTGAATCGTTGCGCGGCATGTAGATGGAATCGATATACACACC
>CAJQQW010000459.1 GCA_905480565.1 uncultured Halioglobus sp.
GTCAACGTCTGATGCGATGAAGTTGTCATAGCGGGCATCCGTATAACTGATATTGCCGTTGAGAATGATATTGGGCAGTGGCAGTGCTGTCAGCTCCATTTCGAAGCCTCTTATCGTTGCAGCGCCGGCGTTGTCAATGAAGAGGAGAATATCAGCAAAGGAACGACCTTGTTCAGTAATGCGAATCTGGATGTCATCGTAGTTCATGTAATAGAAAGCGGTATTAAAGCGCAGGCGGCGGTTGAGAGCGTCTACTTTAATGCCCAGTTCATAATTTTCTACCTCCTCGGGTTCAAACTGTGCGATCTCCAAACCCTTCATTTCAAAGCCTCCGGATTTAAAACCCTTGCTGTAGGTAAAGTAAATCAGTGAGCTGTCGAAAGGTGTATCAGCTAGAACAGTATCCGGTACGGTGAAAGCATTGGTGATGGTCGGTGTCCACTTGGACCAGTCCTCGTCTTTCTTTACCCTGCCGTTATCGGCTACGATAGTGTTCCCTTCGATAGTGAGGTATTCCTCTACCAATCGGATGGGCATAAATGCTGGCGGGTTCTCATAAAAATCGGTTGGGTCAGCGAGTGAGAGAGCGTCAAAGGCGCACAGGTTTCCCGCCCCTGTAATCAGGTCGTCCCGGATGTTTGCTTCACAATCAGATTCGTACAGTGTTGCTTTACGCTCACGTTTTTCGTTGGTGTAACGTGTGCCAAGCGTGAAGGAATACCAGTCGGTCACGTTGTAAGTGCCCTGAATATAGGCTGCATAACTATTATTGGTGAGGTCGCTGTTTGTTCCGATAATTTTGGGTATCAACGTTTCCGTATCGGCCTTGTATGAGTAGCCGTTAAATCCAACAAGATTGCCGCTAATCGTATTGTCTATGTGTTCACTTGCATAAAACAGGCCGGTGGTATAACTGAGACGATCGTTGAAGGCCGTACTCGTCAATTGCAGCTCCTGGCTGTACTGGTCACGCTCCTCGTCGTCCGGCAAGGTAAAGTTGCCGTAACCCGCAGAAAGCGAACGCTCCAGCGCTTGTGTAACGGGTAGCCCATTAGTTGTGACTCCAGGGATATCTGTGCCATCGCTGTCGTCACCGATAGAGATATCCTGCTGGTGACTCCAGGCAGTGATACTCTTCAGGTTGAACTTTCCGACTTGCCAGTCGAGGGTTAAACCCAAGATCTGACTTTCGATTTCAAACCGCGTTGGTGCGTTAAGGGTCAGGTTGTCATCTTTGGATTCCGATTCCGCAAACTCGCAGCGCGAGGCGAAGGAGCCGGCCTCGGTGAAGCCGGGCCAGGTGAATGTATTAAAAGTCGCACCCGGGTTTTGCAGAACGCAGGTCAATCCGCCGCCATTTTCTTCTATCTTGGAGTAGTAGTAGAACAGGTCGGTGCTGAAAGCATCGGTTGGCGTCCACAACACGCGCGCAGTTGCGCCGTAACGATCCTCGTCACCGTAATTCTGTCGGTTGAACCGGCTTTTCATATAGCCATCGCGCCCCGTTCTGTTGAGGCCTATTCTGGCGGCCAAAGTGTCCTCTACCAATGGAATATTGACAGCGCCCCTGAAGTCAGCGCGGCCGTGATTGCCAAGGCGCGTAGAGGCTTGACCCTCGTATCCCTCGGTATGAGGGCTAACAGTGGAGACCAGCAGTGCGCCGCCGGTATTGTTTTTACCGAACAGGGTACCCTGAGGTCCGCGCAGTACTTGTACTGACTCGGTGTCCATTATGTCCAGTAGCTGGCTGTCAGTGCGCGGGATATAGATAGAGTTGATATAGACACCCACGCCGGGATCCAGTGCGGCATTGGCTTCTTTCTGACCGACACCGCGAATGAAGATAGCGGGTGCTTTGTTGCCTTGCTCGCTAAAGCTCAGGCCTGGCACTGACTGCTCCAGATCCCTCGTGTTGGCGATGCCCCTGACAATCAGTTGCTCCTGCGAGAAAGCTGTAATAGACACCGGTGTGTCCTGTAGCAACTCCTCCCGCTTTCGCGCGGTAACGATGACTTCCTCGAGTACTAGCTGCCCTGTGTCGTTGCCAGCCGGCAACTCCTGCGTCTGAACTGTCATGGCATAGCTTGAGACGAGGAGGGTGACCAGCAGGAAATGTGCGTTTGTCGTGATGAGCGCCTTTTCTGTGCTCTCCATAAGCAGTCACCTTTGTTGTTGGGTATCGAAGATATACCCAATCATCATTTGCAAGTCAGACAGAGACCTGCAGGCTCAGGAGCGCTGTATTGAGGTCGGCTATGCCTCGTTTTTGTCTGTGCGTTCCCGTATGCAGTCGACCATATGCAATATTACAACGACGCCATAAAAACCGCGACCGGCTTGCAACGTGTCGAGTGAACTTTTTTGGCATTAGCCGGATTTAATTTTGAGTCGCTTTAAAAGTCGTAGCGCAGTTCAATCCCGGCGGTTCGAGACGCGTATTTGGGCACCAGCTGAATGTAGGCATTCGGCTGCAGGTCGGCGCTGTTGGCAAAAATCAGCGCTGCATAATGTGTATCGAAAACATTCTTGACGAAAGTCGTAACCCGATAACCCTTGTCTCTGCCAGACAATGCGACACTTATATCCAAAATGGTATACCCATCCTGCTCTGTATAGGGATCTTGTGACAGCCCATACAGTACATCGTCCTGCATCCTCAAGTTAGCGCCTAGCGTCAGGTCCAGAGGCACTTTCCGCAGTCCAACGCTGTAGCTGGTATTCAGGTTAAATTTCCATTTAGGTGTCTGTGGCAAACGGCCGCCGGACAGATCCTGGTATCCTTTGGGACATTCGTTACGGGCAATCTGCCCACCACTGCAGTTCCCCTCCTCGTAGTCTTCGATAGTTCCGTCGGTGTAGGCGAGTCCACCACTGATTGTCCAGCTGTCCGCCGGCTGCGCAATGAATTCAATTTCTACGCCTTGAGTGGAGACTTCGCCTGCATTGACTAGCACCGGACTACCCGGAAGCAGGTCGTCAGGGTTGTTATCGAGGGAGGTCTCCGCCTGGAAGTCGTCATAATCAGCGTAAAACGCAGTGATATTCAGCAGAAGGCGGTCGTCCAGCCAGCGTGATTTCAGCCCAAGCTCCCAGGCATCGCTGGTCTCAGGTTTGACAACAGATCCGTCGGCGACAAGTGACGTATCGAAAGCAGGGCCCTTGTAGCCGCTCACGTAACTGGCATAAGCCATAGCTTGCTCATTAAAATCCCACTGGACGACGGCCTTGGGCGAGAAATCAGTTTCATCAAGTGAATTGCTGGACTGCCCGGGCGGAGGGAAAAGCAGGCCATCGCTGCCAACCGCGCGGGTGCGGTATTCCAGTTCGTCATAGGAGTAACGTCCGCCCAGTATGAGTTGCCATTGCTGGGTGATATTGACATTGACCTCACCAAAGATCGACGCGTTTCTGGCCTCTACATGGGTGCTGGCGACGCGGGTGGCGGGAATTATCAGCGACGTTGCTGTACTGCTGCTGGTATCGATATCCTGCTCGAAGTAGTAGGCCCCCAGTATGTAAGAACCCCAGTCAGACACTGGTGACTGCACTCTTATCTCCTGGGAGAATTGGTCTTGTTCAGTCCTTGGTATCGAAGGAAAACTCAGGGCGAGTGGGTTGGTCGGCCCACGGTCGAAGTCCACGATGCTCTTGTTATCCCAATTCCGGTATGCACTGATTGAGGTGAGAAGATAGTCTTCAATATTCCAGTTGGCAGTTAGCGACAGACCGCCACTCTTGGTGTGGTTTTTGGTGGGCTCATCATTATTGACATCCTGTTGATCATTCGAGGGCACCAGGGGTAATTGTTCCTGCAATAGTCTATCCTGGTTTGGCCCGGCGAGAATTTCTCGCACGCTCAGGGCGAGGCAGTTGCAGTCGTTTTCGTGATAGTCACCGGCGAGCAGGAACTCCAGATCCTCGTCGGGCTGCCACAACAGCTTTCCGCGAATCGTGTAGCTGTCCTGATCATTGATCTTGTTCCCGTTGTAGACGTTCTTGGCCCAGCCATCGTCATCCACCTTGCTGCCAGTGAGTCGATAGCCCAGCGTATCGCTGAGAGGCCCTGACACTGTGCCATCAATACGATATTCGTTATCTTCGATCGCGGTGCCGGCAATGGTGCCGCTAAATTCGGGGGTGGGGTCGCGGGTGATGATATGCACTACACCTCCAGAGGCATTTTTACCGTACAGCGTACCCTGTGGACCTCTGAGTACCTCTACCCGTTCGATATCCGCAAGGTCCAGGAAAGCCATTCCGGAACGCCCCAGCACAACGCCATCGACCATGGTAGAAACACTGGGGTCTACACCCGGGCTAAATGTTTGTGTGCCTATGCCGCGTATATTGAAGGAAGCGGTAGAGGGGCCTGAGCTCGCTTGAACATTAAGGGTAGGCAGCAGAGTAGCGAGTTCTGCAGCGTTTTTCAGTTGCGCTTCTGCCAGTGTTTTGCCCGAGAGCAGAGAGACACTGACCGCTACGTCCTGCAAGTTCTGTTCGCGCTTTCGCGCGGTGACGACCAATTCCTCGAGTATGGCTCGGTCTCCCGTGTGGGGGGCTTGCTGGGCGTAGATGGGAACTGTGGCCGCGGATAGGCCGCTAGCCAGAAGCACGGGAACAAGTAAGCTTTTCTCCATGTGCTGACCTTTCTGTTATTTGTGTGATCAGGATATC
>CAJQQW010000460.1 GCA_905480565.1 uncultured Halioglobus sp.
CTGCCGGATATGCTGCAGCAAAGCCACAGCGACGGCACCATGGTGGTAGACGTCAGCTTTCCGGAAATCGAAAAATTTGACCGATTACCCCTACCCGAATCGGACGGGCCCAGCGCCCATGTCTCCGTGATGGAGGGATGCAGCAAGTATTGCACTTTTTGCGTCGTGCCCTATACCCGCGGTGAAGAAGTCTCACGCCCATTGGACGACGTGATAGCGGAGATAGCGCACCTGGCTGGCGAGGGTGTCCGGGAGGTCAATCTGCTGGGGCAAAACGTCAATGCCTACCGCGGCGCAAACCACGAGGGCGATATCGTCGATTTCGCTGAGTTGCTGCATTTCGTGGCGCGCATCCCCGGGATCGAGCGCATTCGCTACACGACCTCTCACCCGATGGAGTTTTCAGACGCCCTGATAGAGGCCTACCGACACATTCCCCAACTCGTAGACCATTTGCACCTGCCAGTGCAAAGCGGCTCAGACCGGGTGCTGGCGGCCATGAAACGAGGCCACACCGCACTGGAGTACAAGTCCAGAATCCGCCGCCTGCGGGCCATTCGCCCCGGTATCAGTATTTCCTCGGACTTTATCGTGGGTTTCCCCGGCGAGAGCGAAGCGGATTTTGCCGCCACTATGAAGCTGATAGAGGATATCGGCTTCGACACGTCCTTCAGCTTTGTTTACAGCGCGCGCCCCGGCACCCCGGCAGCGGATTTGCCCGATGACACGCCAGAGGAGGTGAAAAAGCAACGGCTACAGATCCTGCAGGGCCGTATTTTGCAACAGGCCGCCGCTATCAGCCGAAAAATGGTCGGCACGACCCAGCGCATCCTGGTCAGCGGGCCCTCCCGCAAAGACCCGGGGCAACTGCAGGGCCGCACCGAGAACAACCGGGTGGTCAACTTTCCCGCAGCTGACCGGAGCCTGATCGGCCAGTTTGTTAACGTGGAAATACGGGATGCTCTGCCAAACTCCCTCAGGGGAATACTGGTCAATGGTTGACGACCGCAAAATCCCGTATATCCTTATCAGTAATTGCACTGCCCGCCGCGGCGACAGGATACCTTGAACAGCGAACCTCCCCCGCAACCGTCGTCTCGACAGTTGATACAACAAAGCCTGGCTCTGGAACCTGATGACGCACGCCATCTGGCGACACTCTGCGGCCACCTGGACTGCCATCTTAAGCAGATCGAACAGCGCCTTGGTGTGACAATCAGCGCCCGCGGCAGCCATCTGCAACTCAGTGGGCCATCGGTCAATGTCGCGACAGCAGAGAGCCTGCTCATTCACCTGTATGCCGAAGTCTGCCAGGGCGTGGAACTCAGTCCTGAATCCCTGCATCTACAGCTGCAACAGGCGGGGCTCGAGCATCTGCTGGAACGCGCCGGTCAGCCGAATGTTGAGCCAATACAGATCATCCGCACCAAGCGCAGCTCCATCAAGCCTCGGGGCAAAAACCAGCAGGACTATGTCCGCACCATCAAACAGCACGATATCAACTTCGGCATTGGACCGGCCGGCACCGGCAAGACTTATCTCGCCGTGGCCTGCGCGGTCGAGGCCCTGCTGGAAGAGCAGGTGCGCCGCATCTTGCTGGTTCGCCCCGCAGTCGAGGCCGGCGAAAAACTCGGCTTTCTGCCGGGGGATCTGACACAGAAAATAGACCCTTACCTGCGGCCACTTTACGACGCGCTCTACGAAATGCTGGGCTTCGAAACCGTCAATAAATACATCGAACGCAATATCATTGAAGTGGCTCCGCTGGCTTTCATGCGCGGCCGCACGTTGAACAACGCATTCATTATCCTTGACGAGGCACAGAACACCACGCGGGAACAAATGAAAATGTTTCTCACCCGCATCGGTTTTGGCTCCACTGCCGTGATCACAGGCGACGCCACTCAGATCGATCTGCCGCGCGGTGCTAATTCCGGCCTGATTCACGCCAGTAAACTGCTCACGGGCGTTGAAGGACTCGGGATGATCTACTTTGGCAACAAGGACGTGGTGCGTCACCCGCTGGTACAGCGCATCGTTGCGGCCTATGACAGTATCGAAAGCAGCAGCAACGAACTGGACCAGGGCCAAAGGTGAAACTGCACGTGGATGTGCAGTCCGCTAGTGCCGAAACCGTGCCCGGCGACGATGATATCCGTCGCTGGGTGGCAGCCGCTCTCGCTGGCAGCGCGCATACTGACGAGGCAGGATTGTGTGTGCGTCTGGTCGACCGGGCCGAGATGTGTTCACTCAATGAAACGTATCGCAATAAGCAAGGCACGACCAATGTATTATCTTTCCCTGCCGACCTACCCTCCGATGTCGATTCGCCTCTGCTCGGTGATATTGTGATCTGTGCTCCCGTAGTGCGCGAGGAGGCCGCGATACAAGGCAAGAGTAACGAGGCCCACTGGGCTCATATGGCAGTGCACGGCACCCTGCACCTGCTCGGCTATGATCACCTCGAGGAGAAAGAGGCCGCGTTAATGGAATCGCTCGAAACTGCCATACTCGCGAAGCTCAATTACGCCAATCCTCACGACAATCAATCTCTCGGCGACGGACAACCGCAACAATGAATGACTCCCGCTCCAACAGCACGTCTCGGGATAAATCCTGGCTGAATAAGATTGCGTTGCTATTCAACTCTGAGCCCCGAACTCGAAAGGATGTGGAAGACGTTCTCGCGATTGCCGCAGAAAATGAGGTCATTGACCAGGACGCCTGCAGCATTATTGAGCGCGCCATGCAGGTCAGCGACATGCAGGCTAGGGATATCATGATTCCACGCTCGCAGATGGTCCTGATCAAGGCGGAGTGCACTCTGGAAGAAATATTGCCCCTGATTATAAGTTCCGCACACTCGCGATACCCTGTGATCGGCGACAGCCCGGACGATGTTATGGGCATTTTGCTCGCCAAGGATTTGCTCCCTACCATACTGGAAACGGGTAAAAGCGATTTCAAAATAGACAAATTACTACGGCCCTCCATGGTGGTCCCCGAGAGCAAGCGCCTCAATGTGTTGTTGCGGGAGTTCCGCGAAAACCGCAATCACATGGCCATCGTCATCGATGAATACGGCGGCGTGGCAGGACTCGTCACTATCGAAGACGTGCTTGAAGAGATCGTGGGCGAGATCGAGGATGAAACCGACGAGCGCGTTGACCGCTCCATCCAGATGATCAACGAGAAAGAATACATGGTAAAAGCACTTACACCGATTGACGAATTCAATCATTACTTTGCCTGCGATTTCAGCGACGAGGAGTTCGATACCGTCGGTGGGCTGGTCATACAGGCGTTTGGCCACATGCCGGTGCGCCATGAAACAACCACCGTCAATGATTTCGCCTTCGAGGTAGTCAAGGCAGACCAACGCAAGATCTACACCCTGCGCGCGCGACCGCCGGCCTAAGCGGTTTTTCATGCGCTCTGATCCAGGACTGACTCCCCTGCTCGTAATGATTCTCGCGCCTCTTGCGGGCGCACTCGTCACGCTGTCACTGGCGCCCTTTGGTCTGTGGCCGGCGGGCATCATCAGTTGCGCCCTGTACGCGTGGCTGCTCAGCACCTGCAGTCCACGCCAGGCGTT
>CAJQQW010000461.1 GCA_905480565.1 uncultured Halioglobus sp.
GCCTGCAGATAAGTGAGGTGGCGACCGACTTCGGAGAAGAGGTTGCCGACCTGATAAGCGGTGTGCAGCGGATGGCAGCTATCAGCAGTCTTACTCCGCAGACGGACAGCCCTGTGCTGGGGCAGGCCCACGGTCAGAAAGACAATGTCCGTAAGATGCTGATTGCCATGGTCGATGACGTAAGAGTGGCGCTGATAAAACTGGCGGAGCGTACTTGTGCCATTCGCTCCGTAAAAGAGGATGAGCAGCGCCGTCGTCAGGTGGGAGGGGAGGTATTTGATGTCTATGCGCCCCTCGCTCACCGGCTGGGTATCGGCCACTTGAAGTGGGAGCTGGAGGATCTTTCATTCCGCTACATACACCCCGAATCCTATCGCAAGATTGCCGGGTTGCTCGATGGCAAGCGCTTGGAGCGGGATCGGTTTATTGCGACGGTCAAAGAAGAGTTAACCCGAATCCTGAAGCAGGCTGGTTTAGAGTTTGAGATTATCGGGCGAGCCAAGCATATTTACAGCATTTGGCGAAAGATGCAGCGCAAGGGGATTGGTTTCTCACAGGTATTTGATATACGCGCTGTTCGTATTCTTGTTCCTGAAGTTCAGGATTGCTATGCGACACTTGGCCTAGTCCATGGATTGTGGCGCAACATCCCCAATGAATTCGATGACTACGTCGCTCATCCGAAGGAAAACGGTTATCGCTCACTTCATACCGCGGTGATTGGTCCCGCAGGCAAGACCCTCGAGATACAGATACGCACCGCAAAAATGGACGAGGAGGCTGAATTGGGCGTATGCGCACACTGGCGTTATAAAGGCTCAGATGGCGAAAACGGCCTGGCTAGCACCTATGAGGAGAAAATTGCGTGGTTGCGTCAAGTGCTGGATTGGCATGAGGAAACGGGTGATTCCGAGTCAGTCGCTGAACAATTCAGCTTCAACATGGCGCAGGATCGCGTCTACGCCTTCACCCCCAAGGGGGATGTGGTTAATTTGGCATGCGGCGCCACGCCACTGGACTTTGCTTATCACGTGCACACGGAAATCGGCCACCGCTGTCGCGGTGCCAAGGTGAATGGCGCTCTTGTGCCGCTGACCTACGAGTTAAACACCGGGGAGCGTGTAGAGATTCTGACGGGTGAGGAGCCGGTTCCGCGACGCGATTGGCTGCAAGTGGAGTTGGGGTATCTGAAGACCTCTCGAGCGCGGGCGAAGGCACAGGACTGGTTCAAGAGCCGGGCCAGGGAAGACAATATAACAGCAGGTCGACACCTGCTGGAGCGCGAGTTTAAACGACTGGCACTGACAAGCCTCGACTATCAACGTGTAGCACGAAAAGTGCAGTGCAATACGGTCGAGGACATGTTCGCAGCGGTCGGTTGCAGCGACATGTCCTCGTCAGCCGTATTGACTGCAGCTCAGGAACTGGTCGAGCGGGCACCTGAAAGGCAACTCCGGGTGACGGTAACCGCAGCGGGCCAAAATCGTGAAAGTGTCCACACGCCTGGAGCAGGCCATTTACGCATGCACATGGCCGGATGCTGTAAACCCTTGCCTGGAGATGCCATTATTGGCTACATCACTCAGGGCAGGGGTGTGAGTGTTCATCTTGCCGATTGCGGGAGAGTTATGCGTATGCGGAAAGAGGCTCTTGGCCGGTTGATTGAATTGGAGTGGGGCGAAGAGGCCAGTGAGCACTATGAGGTTGATATTGGCATCACCGCTCATGACAGACAGGGCTTATTGCGAGATATCACAGCGCTGTGTGCTAATGCGCGCATCAATGTTATCAGTATTAACACGCAAACTCATCGTGCGACCAATACGGCATCCATGCGTCTGTGCGTAGAATTGCCGGAGCTGGCGTCCCTGTCAAAGCTATTGGAACGCATTGGGCGTCTGAAAAACGTGATCTCTGTGGCCCGGCAGTCGGGTTGAGGTAAAAACACCCTATGCAGGAGTATGAATATACCGTTGCTGACCTGCTGAGAGTTATGCAGCGCTTGCGTGATCCGCAAACCGGTTGTCCATGGGATATATGTCAAGATTTTCATAGCATAGTGCCGTCCACGCTTGAGGAATGCTATGAGCTTGTGGAAGCAATCGAAAAGAGCGATTACTCTCATGTGGCGGAGGAACTCGGAGATGTGCTCTTCCAGGTCATTTTCTATGCCCAACTGGGAGAAGAAAGAGCATTATTTTCTTTTGCAGGGGTGGTCAATAACCTGGTCGAGAAGTTACTTCGCAGGCATCCCCACGTATTTGCCGGTGGCGAAATCGAGGGTGTGGTGAGCGAGCGCAGTTCAGTGGCGGACGTAAAGTCGAGTTGGGAAGAGATTAAACAGACGGAGCGCAGGGCGCGGCAGGAAGAGGGAATTCTGGCCGATATACCCCATGCGTTACCCGCTTTGCCGCGCGCCCAGAAAGTCCAAAAACGCGCGGCCGGCGTTAACTTTGATTGGAATGACGTAGCCGATGTCATTATCAGGCTCGAAGAAGAAATTGAAGAGCTGCGCAGCGCGATTGACACAGGCGCCGCGGCAGACATCGCCGACGAAATGGGCGATGTCCTGTACAGCTGTGTCAATGTTTCCCGACACCTGGATCTGGACGCAGAATCGATGCTGCGTCGTTCAACCAGCAAGTTTGAGCAGCGTTTTCGCCGGATGGAGGCTGCTGCGAGGCGCAGCGGCCTTGCGCTTATTGACATGAATGATGATCATCTGGACGAACTGTGGGAGCTAGCCAAGGGCTCCTGACCATAGACTTGTCACTCACGGGTACGCTGTGTATGTTAGCGCTCTTTCCATGCCGGGCGGCCGGTTCAGTCGCAATCAACCTTTTAACTTACTAGCGATAGGGGATAGTTAATGCGAGTAATCCTGTTGGGCGCCCCGGGCGCCGGTAAAGGAACGCAAGCCCATTATATCTGTGAGAAGTACGATATCCCGCAGATATCCACCGGAGACATGCTGCGCGCGGCAGTCAAAGCTGAGACTGAACTGGGGTTGAAGGCAAAAAAGGTGATGGATGCGGGGGGGCTGGTGCCAGATGAGGTTATTATCGGACTGGTTAAAGATCGTATTACTCAGGCTGATTGTGCTAA
>CAJQQW010000462.1 GCA_905480565.1 uncultured Halioglobus sp.
AAGACCTCACAGGTGAAGCCGAAATACAGCTATCCGAGGGACGACTCACCATACCCATGGCCTTTGTAGACAGTGATAAGGCTGAAGTAGCTGTCAAAGGTGAGTTTTATCGTAGTGACCGAAACGGCGTTGTGTATGCCCGGTTTAAAAGGATCGATGCACTGCTGAAGCGCGTGGACGGCAAGCGCAATGTGGATCTGATCAAGTCTCGCGAGAAATTCGATGCCTATCAGCTGCCCAACTAAACCCCATGCAAGGTTGTGCGCTTGTCGCGGTATCACTGTCTGGCTGATGCTTCTGATCTTCGCGGGCTGCAGCACTCAGGTGCGAACGCCCTTCGAGGTCTCCAAACCCGAAACCGCATTGCCCGCCGCCCAAGAAGGACCCTTGGCCAACCTCGAGCTGGCCCTTCAAAAGCGCATTGTCCAAAACACCGCACCGGTTGGTCTTGCCAGCGTCCCCTCTAGCGACATCTCGGGTTTTCACTTGCTAGATCGAAGCGAAGAGGCACTGCGCTGGCGCCTGGCTTTGATCGACTCGGCCACCGAAACGATCGATCTGCAGTACTACCTCTATCACAGCGACAATACCGGCATGCTGCTGACCAGCCGACTAATCGCTGCCGCCGACCGTGGCGTGCGCATCCGAGTTATTATCGACGACATGGGTACACTGGCCTCTGGCAAACGCCAGCGCGAGCTTCGTGACACCCTAGGCAAGCTCATGGGGGCGCACCCGAATATTAGCTTTCGCCTGTTTAACAGCGCGGAGAACCGGAAATCAGTGGCTTGGGGGGTAGAGTTTGCTACCAATTTCGCACAGCTCAACCACCGGATGCACAATAAGTCATTGATTGCCGATAACCGTGCGGTCATTTTGGGTGGACGCAATATCGGCGATGAATACATGGGTCTGGGCGAAGACCTGAACTTCCGCGATATAGACGTGTTGGGTGTCGGGCCCGTTTCGCGCCAAACCAGCGCTGTCTTCGATCTTTTTTGGAATAGCGGCTGGGCCATTCCTGTTAGCGAGGAGCGAAAAGACCAGGCGCGGTCTGAATATCCGGCTCTACGCACAGCGCTAGCGACTAACCTGGAGCAATCCACCCAGTTGGACGCGTTTTCCCTGGCGCCAAAAAATTGGAATCTCGCCCTGCAAGAGCTCGAGACCTCGCTCCACCTTGGGAGCAGCGAGGTCATTACCGACCGGCCGACAACCAATGGGATCAGCACAGACTTGCTCACGGCCCTGTTTGAACTTCTGCCACAAACCGACAATGAGCTTCTGGTTACCAATGCCTATTTCATCCCTGACGACCCCGGAATCGAAATGCTCGAACACCTCAAAGAGCGGGGTGTTGACGTAACCGTCCATACCAACTCCCTGGCTTCTCAGGATGTGGTGGCAGTGAACAGTCATTACAAAGTGTGGCGGGGGCCCCTGCTGGATGCAGGAGTCGAGCTGTACGAGGCTCGCCACGACGCGGCGATAAAATCTACTGTTGTGGACACACCGCCCGTTAGCGCCGCCGTGATGGGGCTTCACTCTAAATCCTTGGTCATTGACCGACGCCTGTCCGTCATCGGGTCGGCGAATTTCGACCCACGCTCGGCGCTTATTAATTCTGAAATGTTCGCTGTCATCGACAGCGAAGGCCTTGCGAATCAACTGGCCGAAGTAATCGAGCGGGATGTACTGCCGGCCAACAGCTGGCGTGTGGAGCGCAATCAAGAAGGTGTCATTTCTTGGCGCAATAGCAATGAGATTCGCACGAAACAGCCCAGTCTCAGCGCTTGGCAGCGGTTTCAGGATAAGTTTTTCAAGCTCTTTCCGAAGCGTCTGTATTGACCACAACGCCTGACGCTGCCGCCGTACGGTAAAGGATATGCGGCTTGACCGGTTCGGACAAATTAACTTCAGCGAGCGACTGAAACGAACTAACGGGCCTCGAGCAACTACTCTACTCGGTACTGACAAGTTAACTCGAGGTCATGGGCTGGCGCTGCACCAGCCAGACTGGTGCAGCCGGATTTGTACCATCAAGCTCCACTTTGGGCCTTTCCGCTCGCAAATATCCGCTCGCCATTCCCACTTTTCCAGTGAAAATGAGTTAACTTGTCAGTACCATCGGAACTTACAGCGAGCTGGCAAGAGCGTGTTCCTAGTCCCCAGGCGTGGCTGCATTTATAAGTACACGCGCTCTGGTTAGGACGCTGCTCATTTGCCGATGTCGTGCCACTAGAGGCTTAAGATTTGTATAAGTATTTTGTCGCCATCAGCCCTGCCAGGTGGGAAAAGTGATCTGGATTCAGCAAATCGCCACAATCCTCGCTGCTGCATTGCCGGGTGTGCTGCTGTACCTTTTTTTGGGCTACATTATTTACGGCTCCTCCTATTACTTGTTGGGCCGTCGGGCGGGTAGCGAGGATAGCGAGTTGGCCATCACGCTGTTCCGAGTGCTGGCCACACTGCTTTCATTACTGCTCTCGCTCACCTTTGCTGATTTGCGCGAGGGGATCGGGGAGGTTCGCCATGCCATCGAAGCCGAGACCAGCGCACTGGGTAATACCCTCCGCGACCTCGATGTCTATAACGATGCCGAAAGTGCCAAGGCGCGCGATCTGCTGATCGACTACATTGAGGCAACGATCAACGAGGAGTGGGAAAGCCTGCGCGATGGAAGGTTGGATTCTGCCGCGATGGAGGCATTTCGGGAGGCCAAGCTGGCCATCTATGCGCTGACGCCATCCACGCCGATGGAGGATAAGTTACACAACCGCTTGATTGCCGACATCAGCGAAGTCAACAGGCTGCGCGCCAGTCGACTGGTCTATCGCGATACAGGCCCACCCCCCCTGTTTCTGTATATTGCGCTGGTGGGATTTGCGTCTACCACTGCCTTGCTCGGTGTATATTCCCCCACGGCACGTTCGCTGGCATTCATGGGGCTGTATTGCGCTTTTTTTGGCATCGTGATTCACAGCGTTTTCGAACTGAGCCGTTTCTATCATGGCCTGGGTGCAGTCACACCCGAGCCGCTCGAAACGCTATTATCGGTTGCCCGCGACCAGATATCCCCCTGAGTGCACTGCCAATTTAGCTGGCTCAAATTGCTAGAATCGGTGGATGAACACATACAATCGCGACCTGTGGTCCGCGAATTGCTGACTTACCAACAGGATTGGTGCGTTAGCAGTTCGGCCTCGGTTCCGAAGTTCGGTCCAGGAAAATCTTAAAAGCTTCCTGTAGAAGGGAGCATCCGACTGCGGGGAATAATCCATAGACAGCATTCCTCGCGCTCTTAGCTCAGCTGGATAGAGTAACCCGCTTCGAACCAGTTGGTCGCGAGTTCGAATCTCTCCGGGCGCGCCAATCATCTCGACAGTTAAATCACCCCGCGGGAACAATTAAAGCAAAGACGAGCGCTGCGGCCCCCGCTATAGGCAGTATGCGACTGATCGGTCGTGCCCCCGTCAATATTTGACTTACCCAATAGGCCACCGCAGTGACCAACAAGAAATACAGCGCGATCTGGCGATAATTGCTCAGCAGCAACAAAAGACCAATACACTGTGTGGCAGCTAATACATAATCTATAGCGCTGGCACTGCGGCAGGCCCTTAATGCCATCAATGAAAAAAGCACAGCTATCACTATATAAATGATAGGAAGTTCCTTCATGCCATGTGATTAACTGCTTCGAGTGTATCAGAACCCACCACCTCTGCCCCACTCTGCCAACCTCTCGGGAAATTGTGGGTGCGGTACGGATAGGGCCATGGGTGAAACGGCGGGCTACTGACAGTAATCCCTCGTTCAGCGAGT
>CAJQQW010000463.1 GCA_905480565.1 uncultured Halioglobus sp.
CACTAGCGGATAAATTCACCCCTGTGCGTCGCAGTAGACTGCGCCATGCATGATTAATCATTAAATATATGCCATGCAGTCCGCCCCAAACCACAAAAGGCCATCCGGCCCCGTGCCACAGCCCTCCCAGTAACATGGTGAGAAGCAGATTCACGTAACGACGACACTTGCCCCTGCGGTTTCCTCCGAGACCGATGTAAAGGTAATCGCGTAAAAACCGGGACAGGGTGATGTGCCAACGCCGCCAGAATTCGATGATACTAGTGGACTTATACGGGGAAAAAAAATTTACCGGCAGCCGTACACCAAAAACCCGTGCAACCCCAACCGCCATATCGGAGTATGCAGAGAAATCAAAATAAAGCTGAAACGTGTAGGCCAGCGTCCCTCCCCACGCTCTGAAAAAATCTACGTTTTGAGCGCTCGCAGGCGTGTCAAACACCGGACCAACGTAAACGGATAAACTATCGGCAATAACGGTTTTTTTGAACAAGCCGATCGCAAAAATAGATATTCCGATTGCGAAGTTGGACCACTGCGGTGACATGTTCTCAGACCGCATGAATTGTGGAATTATTTCTTTGTGACGAACGATAGGACCCGCGATAAGTTGCGGAAAAAAGCTAACAAAGAGACAGTAGTGCAGAAGACTGCCTTCATTCGCCTTGCCCCGATAGGCATCGACAAGATAGGCGATCTGTTGAAAAGTAAAAAACGAGATTGCTAATGGCAAGAACACCTGCTCGATATTCCAATCCGTATGCAGTGCGCTGTTAACGTTGTCCACGAAAAAGTTTGCGTACTTGAAATAACCAATCAAGCCCAGGTTGACCATTACACCGAATATCAGCAAAACACGTCGCCCTGCGCAGTTTGGTCTGACCAACACCCTGCCGATAAGGAAGTTGAACCCTATCGAGAAGAGCAACAGCAACAGATACACCGGCTTCCAGTAGGCGTAAAAGACCAAAGAGCCGAATACAAGAAAGCCAAGCGCGGCTTCCAGCGATAAAAATCGTGCAATTAGAAAGTAGCCCAGCACGCACAAGGGGAAAAAAAGGAAAATAAACTCAAAGGAGTTAAACAGCAATTTCAGAACACCCCCAAACGATGCAGCGCCACCTCTGATTTAGCGCCCAGAATCTTTCTCCCTGCCCTCCGCCAAAACCGCACATGATCACCACCCCTCCCGGAGTCAGCCTGCCGGCAATTCCTGCGGGCGTATGCCCAGAACAAATTAACTCCGAGCGAATCAAGAAAGAGAGCATCTTTTACTACCACACTGACGAAAGAATAAGGCCAGTCCCTGTGAGTCTCAAAGGAAATCTCATATAAGGAAATATGATCGGCACTAGCATGGGATATCCCAATGTACGCCAGCAACAATAGCCGAATAAAACAGCGGGATATTGGCCGCGTCTTCTGCGGAAGAAAATCCAGTCACGAGACCTGATATATGCTAAAAACATTCGTCCAATCCATGACCGACGCTCAGTCGCCGTTTGAGTTCAACTGGCAGCATAACAAATGCCCTCTAGCAATATAAGCGCACCCAAAGGTGTGGAATACTTACTCTGGAGCAGGTCTGGTGGTAGCATGATACTTTATTAGTAGATCGGATTCACCTTGATGACACAGAATGGGTTTTATTCTGGCGCGCAAGTTACAGAAAATCCTGTGCATCACAAGATGCTCGGGTACTTCGCCGTCAGCGCCTCGCATTCTCTGTCCATCACCGAGAAAGGTTTATTCCCTGCCTCTGGTACTGATGGCGCACGTTATGAAATAGGTGTTACGGGCACACTCGCCAAACTGCCCTGCGGCGGCGCGGTCGCGATAACCGGGCAAGCCCGATTCGACAATGAAAATCTCGCCACGATCGCCAAGTCTCAGACGATGGCCGCAGCCTTGGCAGCAGGCTATCAGGAATATGGCGAGAAAATATTTAGTCTTTTGCGTGGCGCTTTCTGCTGCGTAATTATCGACACAAAAAAGGAGCGTGTCCTGATCGGTATCGATCGTCTCGGGCAGCACTCTATTTACTACGCAAAAAGTGACGAAGGTCTGTCTTTCGGCACTTCTGCTGACGACGTTTTCGCCGCCATTCATGGAGAAAAAAAGCTTCTTCATCAGGGCATCTATAACTACCTGTATTTTCATATGGTGCCCTGTCCTGAAACCATATACGAAGGCCTTAGAAAGCTCCCGGCCGCACACTATATCGCCTATCAAGGCGGTCAATGCCGAGTGGAAAACTACTGGCAACCGAGCTTTTTAGAAACCAACAACCTCTCATCTACGTCGCTGTCTGCAGAACTGAAGTCCACCCTCAAACAAGCTGTACAAAACTGCATGCCTACTAGCGGGACAATCGGCTGCTTTTTGAGCGGCGGCCTGGACAGCACAACGGTCACCGGCATGCTCGCGGAAGTCAGTGAAGGAGAGGCAGAGGCATACTCCATAGGCTTTGCCGCAGACGGCTATGATGAAATGGCCTATGCAAGGATCAGCGCCGAACACTTTGGAGTCAAACTCAACGAATACTACGTTACACCGCAGGACGTGGTTGATGCACTGCCACTGATTGCGACCAGTTACGAGGAGCCGTTCGGCAACTCCTCTGCATTGCCCGCCTATTTCTGCGCACGCATGGCCGTTGAAAATGGCGTGGATACGCTTCTCGCCGGCGATGGCGGCGATGAAATATTCGCGGGTAACGAGCGCTATATAAAGCAACAGGTGTTCGCACATTACGAGAAATTGCCCGGACTGCTTCGCCGAGGCCTATTAGAGCCACTGCTGAAACTTTCCCCCGGAGGCATGCCGTTGGTTAGCAAGGCCAGAAGCTATATCGAACAGGCCAACATGCCACTGCCGGATCGCTTGCAGAGCTATAATTTTCTGCACCGGCACTCAGTATCCGAGATTTTTTCAGACGACCTCTTGTCCGAGGTGGACATCGATTTACCCATAGAGCTGCTGCGCTCCATCTATCACAGACCGTCGTACGCGTCCGACCTCAACCGCATGCTGTATCTCGACTGGCAAATCACGCTGGCAGACAACGACCTGCGCAAGGTCAGCCACACCTGCGCATTAGCGGGGGTAAACGTAACCTATCCCATGCTTGACGACAGCCTGGTTGCACTGTCTTGCCGGGTTCCCAGCAAAATGAAGATGAAAGGGGGGGATCTGCGGCATTTCTTCAAATCGGCCCTGCAGGATTGGCTACCTGAAGAGACCATTAGCAAAAATAAGCAGGGCTTCGGCCTGCCCTTTGGCATCTGGATGCAAACTTACAAGCCTCTGCGCGAGCTTGCATACGATAACCTGCTTAAGCTCAAGGCGAGAAGCTAT
The DNA here is from genome assembly GCA_905480565.1 of uncultured Halioglobus sp. Classification (GTDB taxonomy): domain Bacteria; phylum Pseudomonadota; class Gammaproteobacteria; order Pseudomonadales; family Halieaceae; genus Marimicrobium. The sequence goes on from CAJQQW010000463.1 coordinate 3,358, forward strand.
ATCAGGCCCGAATTTATCGACAAAACCATCAAAATGCATCAGAGCGATCACGCGGCGTACTACGGTGAGCTTGTGTGGATTCTCACCGTGTTTGAGTTGTGGATGGAAAGACATTCAGGCAATCAGCAAAATACCGCATAAGGATATGCATAAGCGCAGCTGCCTCTCTAGATTGCTTTTAGCCAGCTAATTGTCAGTGCATTGACCTCGCTCTTCCAGCTGCCCCGGGAAAACGTATGGTCAGCAGATACTACTGTATGGATTGTGATTGACGGACTCGCGCTGACCTCTCGCCAGTCAGGGTCAGTAGAGAGTAATGCCGAAAATTCACTTGCGGTCAAATCAGCCCCACTCAATATAATTAACACATCGTGGGAAAACGCACGCAGCCCCACCAACATCTCTCGCACAAAAGGTTGAGCATCGGACGACGACCTGCGAGTCATTAGCGTAAGCAGGTCCCGACCCAGTTCTTTGAGCGTGGGAAAAATCATGTCCCTGCGTACCACGAGATTGCGCCACCTGGATGCATTGGAAAGGAAAGGTTTGTAGAAATGAGTCAACTTGACCTCTGGTGCATACTCACCAGTATGGACCCATGGGTTGAGCAACACCAAACCAGACACCAGAGGGTGCTGCGGCGCATAAATCATCGCACTCGAAGCGGCATCACACAGACCCCAGAGCACGACACGCGAAACACTCGGCACTTGCCGGGTAAACGCGTCGATCGCTGCACAGACGTCCTCGAGTGTATGGTTGAACTCTTGACGCACGCCCTCACTGTCGCCCATTCCAGCGAAGTCGAACCGAAACGAGGCAATACCCGCTTCAGCCAGGCTTCTCGCCAATTGGGTGAATTGGCGGTGACTTCCAACACGGTATTGTGGCCCACCCACCAAAATCAAAACGCCGATATCTGATTGAACCTCGGGCTGCGCCACAATACCCACGAGGCGATCCTCTCCCCGGTCGAATACGACACCGCTCTCGGTATATTCGCTCATGCGGTTTGCATATTCTTGAGCGTCGCGTCCTCTAACGCGGGGTTTATGTCTCCTTCCGAGACCCGCCAAAAAGGCTCTCCGGGAACTTCAGATGCCGTTACTTTGACGCCTTGCCCACGCCAAGCACGCACTACGTTTTCACTGGCCATGCCGAGACCCGCGCCTGTAGAGCGTCCAATTTCATACCATGACACCTTACAAGAAGGATGCAGATCGTGCAGCCTGACACGAGCCATTTCCAGCGCCATGCGAGAGGACAGCTCATAACCTGCAATTTCCAGTGAATGTCCGGCCCGCAACTCATCCCATAGGGACTTACGATCGAACTGCTCGCCGTCACCCAAGCCGGCTAGCACGGTGCGCATGCGAAGGAATTGGTCGAGATGCTGCTCGCCATTTAGTACCGGCTGCCACAGCACCGATTGCACCACACAAGATAGGCGCACAGCGAGATCACAGGCCAGCAAAGCACCCATACGCAGACCCCATAAGGTTACCGGCGCCTCGGATATTGACGACAGCCTGTCAACACCAGCAGCAGCATCTTCCAGCCATAACTGCCATGACGCATCCGCAAAATTACCGCTACTGTCCCCGCATCCGGTAAGATCCAGCAGCAGCACGTTGTAGCCTTGTGCGGCAAAACGGCGCGCCTGGGACGCGACCACACCCCGGGACTTGTGCATCTCTTCAGCAAAAGGCGGCAGGAAAAGTATGGAGCCGCGAACCGCGCCATCAGTGGGACGCAAAAGAAGGTGGAACAGGTTTCGCCCCTGATGCTCGAGGAAATCAGCGTCTATACTGTATTTCCTCGATCCCATGATTTATCCGAGTTTGGACGCCACAAAACTGGTCAGGCTACCCACAGTGGCAAAGACATCCGCGTCGATCTCATCGTCATCAACCATGATGCCATACTGTTCTTCGAGACTGGCAAGAATACCAACCACCGACATAGAATCCATTTCGGGAATCGCGCCCAATACAGGCGTATCCGGGTGAGGCGCTATGGCGCCCTCTGGCACGCCCAGAGTGGACTGTAATATAGCAATAACATCAGACTGAATATCCATAAACCAAACCACTGCCGATTGTGGGCCCAATAATAGAACATACGAGCCAAGACTGACTAGCGCAACCCCGCTATGCTAACCTCGTAAGTGATTGTTCTCAAGACAGAATTGTGACCAACACAGCATTATCGGCAAGGGCCTTGCGAATTCCGAACGTTTGCCCGATAGTAAACGCTGAGCCCCGCACCGGCGCACTCTGGTTGCCACAAAACAATAGTCCAGTCGAGATCAAGAAAATACCCCTGCCAAGCAAAAACTTGGCCGAGGATCTGCATGCGGCCTTTTCGCGGCACGAGTGCGTCAATCCTCAATTCGGTCTCGACTGGCTCGACAACCTCGTCCGCACCGCGCTAACCAATCATGAGATCGCCGCGATTTACGTAGCGAGACGTGGTGCCAGGGATTTGGTTGCATTACCACTAAAATTAGACGGTCGCTCTGGGCAAGCCCATGCACTGGCTAATTTTTATACATCTACTTATGCACCGGTCATACAGTCCGACTCCCCAGGACCACTCCTCGTGGCCTTGTTACGGTTCCTCGCTGATCAGGAGCGGTTTACTGCTCTGACTCTATCGCCGATGGACAGCCAGACGCCTTTTTTTGCAGAGGTGGCCGCACTGCTCGAGGACGCTGGCTGGACTGGCATACACCACTACAACTGTTTCGCCAACTGGACGCACTCTCTGGAAGAGGCCAACTTTCAGACCTATCTTTCTAATCGGCCAAGCCGACTCAGTAATACGATAAATCGCAAGACACGCAGCTTTTTTAAGGATGACAGGGGGCGCATCGAGATACTGCACGGCGGCGAACAAATGGAGTACGGTATCAAGGCCTTTGTTTCGATTTACGAGCGCAGCTGGAAGGCCAAAGAACCCTTTGCCGCCTTTATGCCAGAGTTGATCCGCCTGGCCGTTCGACGTGGTTGGCTGCGACTGGGGATTGCCTACTATGACGACATCCCTGTTGCGAGCCAAGTCTGGCTGGTGTCAGGTGCCGTCGCCTATATTTACAAACTCGCCCATCTAGATGAGTATGCGCAGCTGTCACCGGGAACCGTGCTCTCCGCGTTTATGCTGGAGCGCACTATCGCTCAGGACCGCATCGCGACGGTAGACTTTCTGACTGGTGATGACGACTACAAAAAAGACTGGATGTCTCATCGCGGGGAGCGCAAGGGCGTAGCAGCCTACAATCCCAGAACCCTGCGGGGCCGCGCGCTGCAGCTTGGGCATACGTTGAAGAAACGTTTTAAATAACACTAAATATGCGAACACCGCCCGCCTTGCTAACGTCCGGTCAGATCCAGTATCCAGTCGAGAATTGTCTGGTTGACCCGCTCCCGGGAATTCTTGTCCGAAAAGGTCTGGTCCGCCGCGGGAAAATCGACACGCTTGTTCAGCGGCCGACCACAGGCCGCTCTCCATCGCTCATCCTGCTTAACTAACTCATCAAATTCACGGCTTGCCACGCTCTGACCACTAACAAGAAATAGCACCGGGCCTTCGTAGCGCTCCAATCCTGCCAGCATGCTGTCCACGAAGTTATCCGCACCCACGTTCGCCGCCTCATCCGAAGGTGACCTCACGAGACGGGCGAGGCGATGAACTATTTTTTTCAGGCCCGCCCGAGCGTACGCCAGCAGATCATAGTCCAGACGAAAGAGCTTGCGCCAAAAAGAAGGCTCCCGCAGCCTACTGAGATAGTGCTGCTTCATCGCGGCAGCGTGCGTTTCGTGAGTCGTCACCCAGGGGTTTCCCAGCACCAGGCTATCTGCGCCGGGAATCTTCCAACTGTGAATCATGGCGCCTGACGCTGCATCACAACCGCCCCATAATACGACCTTCTTGACCTCCGGTACTTCGCGTTTGAGCACAGACACGGCAGACTCAATATCCTGCGCAATGTGCTCAAAACCGCGGAAATCACCGCCACTGTCGCCAAGACCACGATAGTCGAAGCGCAACACAGCCACACCGCGATCCGCGAGAAAACGCGCCGTGTTCACCATACCTCGTCCTACCCCAGCCCGATACTGGGGGCCACCCGCCACAATAGTGACCAAACCGTATTGCAGCGGCTTTTTGGGCCGGTGCACAATACCCACCAGAGAGTCCCCGTCGCAGGGAAAAACGATAGGCGCTTCTCTAACATCTCCGGCATTTAACGCGGTATCGCTCATGACAGCAGGATATCCGTGGCTGCCAGCAACTGTGGCGCAAAATCTCTCTCATGAATCAACCAAATAGGGGGGTCGGCAAAGGTCTGGACATCCACCCTCACTCCGGAATCGGATAACTGATCTACTGCCCTGCGCGAAGCCACGCCGATATCCTTGCCCTTTTCCATAACGTGTTCCAGCCAGAACACATCGCCCGAACACGGATCGGTAATAGTAGCAACGTCAATTCTTTCTATATCGCTCAACAGTGCACCTCCCACTTCGTAGCCAGCAATCTCTACAATCTCGCCTGCATCCAATCTTTTCCTAATTTCCGTAGTTGTCTCTGGGGGTAGATCTCTCACCATCAACGAGGCAACACGTTGTCGAAGCATCTGGGTGACATACACCTTGGCCGCGTTGACGGGTTGCCACAAGATGATATCCCTGATCGAACACGGGTTTTTTGACGCGTAATCCAACGCTAGTAAACCGCCAAGGCGCAAGCCCCACAGGATAACAGGCGCATCCGACTCGAGTTGCGCACTTTCAATTATTGCACGAATATTGTCGTACCAGACTGTCAGAGTGCAGTCGGCCAGCTCACCGTCGCTATCTCCGGTACCAAAAAAATCGATCAGTGTGCAATCATAACCAGATAGAGCGAAGCTGCGTGCCTGAGTAGCCACCAATGACCGACAGCGGTTCATCTCCTCACCGAACGGAGGAATAAATACGACATGTCCCCGAGACCCGCCACAGGAAAATCGCGTGGTAAAAAAACGGGCGCCCGCGGGACCCATAAAACGAGGCTCAATTATTACTTCCGTCTTGCTCATCAAGCGCGTATTCCTGAATTTACTGACAGACCGCCCTAACTGAGACGGTGCAAGTGCAACTCCTCACTGCAGACCATATCAATCTCAGGCAACCCAATGAACGAGAGAACACGCCGCTGGCCCTCAGGGTTTCCGAGATCCTCCACATCGAATATCCTGAAACGTTCAGGGTGCAGTGCCTGCAAGCGCGCTGCCTCCAGATAATAGAAATCCCAATACATGCCTATTGCCTCTTCCTTGGAAGCCGCATCGAATTTGGGAAAGCAGCTGTCCCAGACTAAATCTTTCTTCCAGAGGCGTCCGTCATGCTCCTGCCAATAATTATACTCTGTGTAGAACGGAGTTCGTGTTAACAAGGACTTTATCCTGTCCGCCAACCATAGTGAACGCCAGCGCACTATCGCGGATTTCCGCAGCCAGCTGGATACTGTTTTCGCCCTGTCACGCTTGATACAGACAAATACACATTCCGGCACTGCCTCCAGCAGATCATCCACGTAATTGAGATAGTAATATGCGATATCGCCCACAATATTCAGTTGTGGCATGTGCTGCAGTTTCTGGTAAGTCTGTACCGAGGAAGGCCTGGAATAGTCGATGCACAAGCGCGAGCGAATGCCCCCATCAAGCAGGCGACGAAACTCCTGTACCGCGTTCACGTGCGGCTGCGGATTGCCACTAAAGACAGCACATGAGGGATTCATTTCATGAAAGCAAAGACCACCTGCCTGACGGTCAATAAGCGAGGTGAGAGAAGCAGTACCCGATCTACCAGAGCCGAGCCCAATCACAATTCGCTTATTGTCCTGCGTAGCGTTCACCGAATCACCTTGCGCATATTTCCCTTTTTCTACTCACTAAGTTGAAGCGCGATAACGCTTTTGATTTCGTCCACCGCCTCGACAACCTGTTCATAACACGCCATGTAAACATCCTGCGTCCGTCCATAAGGGTCCTCGATTTCCACCGACCGCCTGGCTCCTCCGTGGTGTGCACCCAGCAAGAATATTTTTTTCGATAGCGCAGCATCAACGTCTAACAGCTTATCATAGTGCCGCTTCTCCATGACGAATATGACATCGCTATCGCGCAGTTGCTCTTGCCGAACACAGGATGAGCGTAAATTGCCGAGTTCAAGATCGAAGTGACCCGCCACCTCGACCATAACAGGATCCGCAGGTCGCCCTTCCTCATCATGAAAGCCAGCAGATGCCACTACGATACCTGAATCCTCGGCATAACCTCGTACCAACACGTCCGCCAACGCACTGCGATTTATATTGCCGTAGCACAAAAAAAGTATTGACCGCGCACTGGAAATCGCCGCAGCCACTTCTCCACGACTCCAAGCTTTTCTTTGTTGACGGCGAAATTTTAACTCATCAAAAAAAGCAAGCGCGCGACTATGATATGTTTTTAGGACCTGTCCGACATCGATTAGTCCAGGCAGCGGGTCGCCCAAACTCTGAACATCGTATCGGTGCCTTGGATGAAGAAACAATCCAAGTCCCTTCAGTACCTGAACGGCATCCGGCACCTTGACGATTCGAGCATCTGCGTCTGAGCGAAGGATAGCCTCGTACCAATGCAGATCGCGCGACAACAGGCGGCAGTAGACGTTATCGCGATATGGCGGATATACACCAACCTCTCCTTTCACTTCGAGGTCGAAAAGCATGGCCGGGAAATCAGCTCCTGCCGCGACAGCCAGGGGCAGCGAACCCCAGAACCTACCGTTGATTTCCATAAGACAAAACTCATCAGAGCTGGAATTATGCTTGAACTCGACCATGGCAACGCCATTCCAGCCGAGGGCCGAAATCAGCTTTCTTGATGCCTCGAGCAAATCTGGCATGACCGCCACACTTTTCCGCAAGCTGCTGCCGCCCCCGGTGAGTGGCACTTCGTGCAATCTCAGATGCTGAAAAGAATAAACAATCTCTCCCTGCTTCGCGATCAACTCAATGCCGACTCCATCGCCGGCGAAATACTCCTGCAAAATAACCGGACCAAATTTCAGCGCATGCTCGCAACCAGATTCCAGCTCCGAAAGATCAAATGCATAACTGACCTGAAGCTGGCTGGAGCCAGCGGCGACGACAGCAATTGATCGTGAGGGTTTGATAACAACGGGAAACTTGAGTGTCGCGGCGACTTTCGACAACTGCTCTACTGTCGATACGGTAACGCTAACTGGGTAAGGTACCCCGACCTTTTTCGCTAACGCGAGTGTTTTAGATTTGTCTAACGCGACTTCCAGACTCTCTCTCGAAGGCAGAGCAATTTTCACCCGGGGAAATTTTTCGATATTGCGCGACAAAGGCACTACAACGCGCTCGGTCACCGGAATAATGAGGTCGTATTCATTCGCTTCAATATGCGCGAGCAGCCATTCGACAAACAAATCCGTAGACTGCAGTGGATCAGGATACTGGTAATAGGCGTCTACCGCATTGGAACGGCTTGCCAGAGGGCGCTCCACATGACCTGCAAGGTAAACGTGGCACCCCCGCTGCGCCAGCGACCTGGAGACAGTCAGAGCGGGGACCATATCCGCGTCCAGAACCAGGACCCTGTAACGCTTGCCATCACTCATAATTAGCTATGACCTTCAGCTTACTTAGCATGTTGAGTGATACAATTTGCATCAGGTACGCCCCATGAGGCGCAGTGTCACACGAATCAGTTCCTCGCTGCGCTGCCTGAACACCAGCCAGCTGAAGACAATATAAACGCTTATTCCAAGTGGGATCTTGTAAAGCGAGAAAATCGGCGATACGTCCGGAAGCTGCAGATTTACAAAATAGATGGAAAGACACATCACGATCGATGCGACCAAGGCGGGTGCCGCAGCGGCCAGCACCCTCTTGACCGGCAATTTCAACAGTCGGCCACCGCGCACTACCGTGACAGCAAAAAGGCAGAGAGATGCAAGGCTCCAGGCTACGGCCACTCCCTCCAGCCCCATCGGCAGGAATAACATGATTGCCACGGTCAGGAAGGCCAACGTGATCAGGGAATTGAGCATATCGAGCCGGGCACCGCCCGCAGCAAGAATGGCGGGCGTTATCACATAAGCAAGAATTCTTACGGGCACGCTTATTACCAGCAAGGTGAAAATACCGGAAATCTGCACCCAGTTAGTTCCGAGCACAAGCAGAATAAGATCTTCGCCCACCATCGCGACCCCAAAGAAAACCGGAAACACTATCGTGGCAGCAAAGCGGAGGGTCGTCACAAGATATTCATTACTATCGCCCGATATAGCATTCATGCGGGCGAAGGCCGGGAAGGCAACGACATTGAACAAAGGAATGCTCTTGGACATGAGCATCGTCGCGAGCTGGAGTGCCACGCCATAAAAACCGACTTCTGCGATTGTGAAGTACTTACCTGCTACAGCCACATCGACTTTATTGTACGCCACGTAAAAAATGTCAGACATGGCAATAAAGGCACCGAAGCTGAATACTTCTCTCGTATCCTTAAAATGAAATGAGGGGATGCGGGGATAAGAAAGGATCAGGTTAAAGCAAACACAGTTGAATACCATGGTGAAAATAATCGCCGCTACCAACGCCCAGTAACCGTAACCCATATAAGCAAGTGTCAGGCTTAAGGCAGAAGCCAACACATTCGACACTAACG
>CAJQQW010000464.1 GCA_905480565.1 uncultured Halioglobus sp.
GACTACACTGTATTCGCGCGGACGAGTGAGGATCTGCTGCAACATCGCATCGGCGATGACATCCTTAATCACTATTTCGTTGCCAGAGTTGGGGTTTTTTACTGACACCCAGGGTCCGCCATCGAGCAATTCACCGCCGAATTCCTGTTGGGCAAGTTCGTAACCCCAGTCCCGGAATGCGCCTTCGGTAAACTTCATGATATTGCCTTTATGCACCAGAGTTACAGACGGCAAGTCCTGATCGATAGCGTATTGAATAGCCTTGCGAACAAGGCGCTTGGTGCCCTCCTCCGATACGGGCTTGACCCCTATGCCAACTTCCTGCGGGAAGCGAATCTTGGTCGCACCCATTTCATTGATGAGAAAATCGACTACCTTTTTAGCTTCGGGCGTACCCGCCTGGTACTCGATACCCGCGTAGATGTCTTCTGAGTTCTCACGGAAAATGACCATGTTGCAATCACCTGGATTTTTTACGGGCGAGGGAACACCCTCGAACCAGCGCACAGGGCGCAGGCAGGTATACAGATCCAGTTCCTGGCGCAGAGCGACGTTCAATGAGCGAAATCCTCCGCCTACCGGAGTAGTAAGCGGCCCCTTTATTGCGACCAGGTACTCTTTAATCGCATCAAGGGTCTCCTCGGGAAACCAGTCACCATCGTACATTTCAGCGGCCTTCTCACCGGTATAAATTTCCATCCAAGAGATTTTCTTTTTCCCGCTGTAGGCCCTCTCGATTGCGGCGTCGACAACGTCTATCATGACGGGCGATATGTCTACACCAATGCCGTCGCCCTCGATATAGGGGATGATGGGGTTGTCCGGGACGTTCAGGCTGTTATCTTCATTGACGGTGATTTTGTCACCTTGAGAAGGAACCTGAATATGTTTGTAACCCATAATGAACTCCGTAACGTGGAATGTTTTTGAAAGTCAGACAAATGCTGTGTCGCACAGGCCTAGCGAAGCGGCGCGAATTATACCACGGTTGGAGCCTCAGGCTCCTCTGTGTCTTCGTATATTTTTATACTAGCGGACGCTTTTGAAATGTCAGGTATCTTGTTGTTCAACAAGCCTTTTCAGGTCCTCAGTCAGTTCACGGATGACGCTGGCAGAAAGACCCTTTCTGACTACCTGAAAGCGCCCGGTTTCCGGCCTGCAGGTCGCCTCGATTACGATTCAGAAGGGCTTTTGTTACTCACAGCTGACGGTGTCTTACAGCAGCAGATCACAAGTCCGGAGCGCAAATTGTGGAAAACCTATTATGTACAGGTGGAGGGCGAGCCTGATCAGCATGCGTTGGAGCAGCTGACAGAGGGGGTGACTCTGAAGGATGGCCTCACGCGCCCTGCGCGGGTGTCCCGGATAGCGAACCCTGATCTGTGGTTGCGCGAACCGCCCATAAGAGTGCGCAAGACCGTGCCTGACTGTTGGCTGCAGATATCTATTCACGAAGGACGCAATCGACAAGTACGCCGCATGACTGCCGCCGTGGGCCACCCCACGCTGAGATTGGTGCGCACAAGCATCGGCCAATGGAACGTTGACGGTCTGCCCCCTGGCCATTTTATTGAACTGGAGGCGCGCATGCCGTTAAAAAACAGACGCGGGAAACGTTAAGTGGAAAACTGGGCCGTACACGCCACTGTGGCATGCGTCATAGAGCGTAATGGTCGTTACCTGATGGTTGAGGAGCGCGACAAAGCCACCGGGCAGCTGGTATTCAACCAACCTGCAGGACATCTCGAGGATGGCGAATCCCTCACTGAGGCAATCCACCGGGAGACGCTCGAGGAAACCGGTTGGCGAATACAGCTGCGGGGGGTTATCGGCCTGAGCCTCTATCGTGTGCCAACTCGGGGCAATACGTATTTTCGCACGACCTTTCTTGCCGATGCTCTCGATCGCGCCTCGGGGGCAACGATAGATCGAGACATCCACGCGGTGCACTGGCTTTCTTACGAGGAAATCCACAACTACTCTGATAAACTGCGCAGTCCAGTCGTACTCGACGTGCTTGAGCGCCACCGGAGCGGTCTCTGCTACCCCTTGGATCTGATACAAAATCGATGAGCCTTAATAGCGCAAGTAAAGTCATAGTTGGCATGTCTGGTGGCGTTGATTCTTCCGTTACTGCTCTTTTGTTAAAAGAGCAAGGTTATACGGTGGAGGGCCTCTTCATGAAAAACTGGGAGGAGGATGATGGGACTGAATACTGTACCGCCAAGGAGGATTTTGCCGATGCACGCGCAGTCGCCAACGCATTGGATATCCCCTTGCACGGTGCTAACTTCGCCGCCGAGTATTGGGATGACGTTTTCGCGCACTTCCTGGCGGAGTACGAGGCCGGTCGGACACCCAACCCTGATATACTGTGTAATCGTGAAATCAAGTTCCGCGCATTTTTGGAATACGCCCTGCACTTGGGGGCCGATCACATAGCCACCGGACACTATGTGCGACGTGGAGAATCCGGGCAACGGACTACTTTGCTCAAAGGTCTGGATCGCAATAAAGACCAGAGTTATTTTTTACACGCAGTAGGCTGTCGTGAACTGGGCATGACGCTATTTCCTTTGGGCGAAACAGACAAGTCGGACGTGCGTGCTCTCGCTGAAAAACACGCGTTAACGACGGCGAAGAAAAAAGATTCTACCGGCATATGCTTTATTGGCGAGCGCCGCTTTAGCGATTTTTTAAAGCAGTATTTACCCGCACGGCCCGGAGAGATTCACAGCCTTGACGGTGAGCGCCTGGGCACCCACCAAGGGCTTATGTATCACACCATAGGCCAGCGTCAGGGCCTGCGCATTGGCGGAAAAAGCAACCATGCCGAGGCCCCTTGGTACGTGGTGGACAAAGATCTGGAGCACAATGTGTTGCTTGTGGCTCAGGGTAATGACCATCCCGCCCTGTATAAATCAGGGCTCTGGGTAAGCGAGGTGTTTTGGGTGGCCGGCGAGCCACCGGCCCTGCCACTGAAGTGCGCTGCGAAAGTACGCTACCGACAGTCAGATCAGGACTGCTTGCTGCAGGCACTCAACGACGGAGGGTATCGCGTAACATTCAGCGCACCCCAGAGGGCTATTACGCCTGGCCAGTCTGTAGTCTTCTACCAGGGAGACTTGTGTCTCGGCGGGGGAGTCATAGAGCACACCGAGACCTAGGTCGCTTGCTGGACTGATGTTCTTGCGCTGCAGTAGTAGCCACGGTCACTGATCGAACATTGAGAGTTATTGATGCCT
>CAJQQW010000465.1 GCA_905480565.1 uncultured Halioglobus sp.
AAGGTGCAGGATGGTGCCCGCATCGGCGAGTTCGTTGATGGCGACAACTTGCATATTTTCGCCGGGCGTGCGCTCATAGAGGGCGCGCAGGATGCTGCGCCCAATTCTGCCGTAGCCGTTAATCCCCAGGCGCAACACAGAATGATGTCCTACAAAAGGTCTTCAACGACGGCAACCACGTTCTCAGGGGTAAATCCAAAGTGACGCATCAAGTCACCGCCGGGTGCAGATTCCCCAAACGTGGTCATGCCCACGACGCGCCCATCCAGACCCACATATTTGTACCAATAATCTGCATGCAGCGCTTCTATGGCAACCCTGGGCAGCACGTCACTGGGCAACACCGATTCCCGATAGGCCGCATCCTGCTGCTCAAACAGCTCTGCGCAGGGCATGGAAACAACGCGAGCCTGCTTGCCGTTAGCTGCTAACTGGTCAGAGGCATCCATCGCCAACTGTACCTCCGACCCGGTCGCTATCAGAAGGACGTCAGGCGCACCAATACAATCGCGCAGCACATAGGCGCCTTTGCTAATATCTGCCAACTGCCGCGCATCACGTGCCTGATGGGGCAGGCCCTGACGAGAGAATACCAGGGCCGCCGGACCGTCACGACGCTCGATAGCCGATTTCCAAGCCACAGCAGATTCCACCGCGTCACAAGGGCGCCAGGTATGCAGATTAGGAGTGGCGCGCAGGCTAGACAGCTGCTCTACCGCTTGGTGGGTCGGGCCATCCTCACCGAGGCCGATGGAATCATGGGTGAAAACGAATATCGACTGTTGCCGCATCAATGCCGCCATGCGCACCGCATTGCGGGCATACTCCATAAAAATCAGGAAGGTCGCGCCGTAATTAATGAAACCACCGTGCAGCGCAATCCCATTCATGATCGCGGCCATGCCGAACTCGCGCACCCCATAGTAGATGTAGTTTCCGTCTGCATCGTCTGCGGAAATACCCTTTGAGCCGCTCCACAAGGTCAGGTTTGAACCCGCAAGGTCGGCGGAACCGCCGACCAATTCGGGCAATAGTGGTCCATAGGCATTCAGACAGTTCTGAGAGGCCTTGCGCGAGGCAAGCTTAACGCCCTCCTCCTGGCATTGCGCAATATACGCTTCCGCCTGTCCGGCAAAGTCCTGCGGCAATTCACCGGCCAGTCGCCGCTGCAATTCCTTGGCCAGTTCGGGGTGAGCACTGGAGTAAGCCTCCATGACACTGTTCCATTCCGTCTCTTTGGCAGACCCGCGCTGACGCGCATCCCAGCCAGCGTAAATCTCCTCAGGCACATCAAATGGCGCATGCTCCCAGCCCAATGCCTCACGGGTGGCTGCCACTTCGTCCTCACCCAGGGCCGCGCCATGCACTGACTCGGTACCCTGCTTGTTCGGCGACCCCTTACCGATAACGGTTTTACAGCAGACCAGCACTGGTTTGTCGCCAACACTCCGAGCTTTCTTGATAGCACGGCCAATAGCCTCCGGATCATGGCCGTCGACTGACTCAATAACTTCCCAGCCATAGGCCCGAAAGCGCGACGGTGTATCGTCGGTGAACCAGCCCTGCACCTCCCCATCAATGGAAATGCCATTGTCGTCGTAAAAGGCTATCAGGTTACCCAGACCCAGTGTCCCTGCGAGGGAACAGACCTCATGTGAAATGCCCTCCATCAGACAGCCGTCACCAAGAAACACGTACGTATTGTGATCAATGACCTGATATCCAGGCCGATTGAACTTCGCCGCCAACACTTTTTCTGCCAAAGCCATGCCCACCGCATTGGCCAGCCCCTGTCCAAGGGGTCCGGTGGTGGTCTCCACACCTGGCGTGTAGCCCACTTCAGGGTGGCCGGGTGTTTTGCTGTGCAGCTGGCGAAAGTTTTTTAATTCCTCGATGGGCAGGCCATAGCCCGTGAGGTGCAAAAGGGAATAAATCAACATAGAGCCGTGCCCGTTGGACAGCACGAAACGATCGCGGTTGGCCCAGGCCGGATTGGCCGGATTGTGCCGCATGAAGTCATTCCAGAGGACTTCGGCGATATCCGCCATCCCCATGGGGGCGCCGGGATGGCCGCTATTGGCGCGCTGGACAGCGTCCATGCTCAGGGCACGTATGGCATTGGCGAGTCTGGCGCGATGAGACGGCATTGAATTCTCCAGGACAGATGGGGCGTGCCCCAGAAATTGGACGCCATTCTCGCGTAAGCGGGCGGCAACGGCAACAATCTGGCGGATATTTGCACGCGCCGGCGGTTCGCGGTGATGTGATCGAGATCACATCTCTATATCAAAATATTTTGATATAGGTTCCGTGGCCTGCTAGACTCGCCAGCCATGTTGATGACTCATAGCGCAAATTTGGTGACAGAACCGGTGACCGAGACAGCTGACCCGTCGCAGACAGGCGCACACCTTGTCGCTCTCACCAATCTCTGTAAGGCCAGCGCCGATACGCTGAGGTTGCTCGTACTTCGCGTATTGCGCACTGATTCCTTCGGTGTTTCCGAGTTATGCTCTATTTTTGACATTCGTCAACCGGCACTCAGTCACCACCTCAAGGTGCTGGCCAACGCAGGCCTGGTCGCCGCCCGGCGTGAAGCAAACTCCATCTTCTATCGACGCAGTGAACTGGGGCAGGACACTCACCTTGAAGCGCTACAGAATAGCCTCTTCAATACCGTTGACAGGATCGACCTGCCACCAGATATCGAAGGTCGCCTGGCAGGTTTGCAGCGCCAGCGCGAAGAAAATTCCGCCAATTTCTTCCGAGACAACGCCCACAAGTTCCATGAGCAGCAGGATCTAATTGCCAGCTATCACCAGTACGCCGACGTGGTACTTCAGGTACTCAAGGACACGCCGCTGAAGCGACACAGCACTGCCGTAGAGGTCGGGCCGGGAGACGGATCATTCCTGCTGGAGCTGGCGCCCCTGTTCGACCAAGTGGTCGCATTGGACAACGCGCCAGGTATGTTGGAGAGAGCCCGAGGAAAAACAAGCGCTGCCGGGCTCAACAATATCGAATTTATTCTGGACGACACGCGCAGCTCAAACCTGCAAAAAATCCAAGCGGATTGTGTGGTGATGAATATGGTTCTGCACCACACCCCTGAACCCGGTGACGTGCTGAGGGACGTCGCTGCTTGCCTGGCACCGGGAGGCGTGGTGCTGGTAACCGACTTGTGTAATCACGACCAGGGCTGGGCGCGCGAGAACTGCGGCGATCTTTGGTTGGGCCTCGACCCGCAGAATCTTGCGCAGTGGGCCACAGACGCAGGTCTCGAAGAGCTGGCCGGTATCTACCTGGCGCAGCGTAATGGCTTCAAAGTACAGGTGCGGCTGTTTGGTCGAGCCTGATTAATTTCAGCAATAAGGATAACACTATGAGCGAGTACAACATCTTCACCTCTGAATCCGTCTCTGAGGGGCATCCGGATAAAATGGCAGACGCCATCTCCGATACTGTCCTCGACTTCATCATCAAGGATGACCCCAACGCGCGTGTTGCCGTCGAGACCATGGTCAAGACCGGCATGACGATTGTTGCCGGCGAGGTAACCACCTCCACCCCGATGGATGACCTGGAAGATGCCATACGCGACACTATCAACGACATCGGCTACAACAACTCAGACGTAGGCTTTGACGGCCACAACTGTGCGGTACTGAACGCAATAGGCAAACAATCCGTGGATATCTCTATGGGTGTAACGGAGGGCGAAGGTGCACACCTCGAGCAGGGCGCAGGCGACCAGGGTCTTATGTTTGGTTATGCAACCAACGAGACCGATATCTTGATGCCCGCTCCGATCCATTACTCCCATCGTCTTGTAGAAAAGCAGGCGGAGCTGCGCAAGAACGGCACTCTGCCCTGGTTGCGGCCCGACGCGAAGAGCCAGGTCACCCTGCGGTACGACAACGGCAAGCCCGCTGCAATTGACGCGGTTGTGCTATCTACGCAGCACGATCCCGATATCAGCCAGCCCGATCTGTACGAAGCTATTCTGGAACACGTAATCAAGCCTGTGCTGCCTGCAGAGTGGTTGCACAGTGAGACGCTGTATCACATTAATCCCACGGGCAACTTTGTCATCGGTGGACCCGTAGGCGACTGCGGCCTGACCGGTCGCAAGATCATCGTTGATACCTATGGCGGCATGGCTCGCCACGGTGGTGGCGCGTTCTCGGGGAAAGATCCCTCCAAGGTTGACCGCTCCGCGGCCTATGCCGGGCGCTACGTGGCGAAGAATATTGTTGCGGCAGGTCTCGCAGACCGTTGCGAGATTCAGGTGTCCTACGCTATCGGTGTCGCAGAGCCCACCTCTATCTCCATTGATACTTTCGGTACTGGTAAGCTTGGCGATGACAAGATTGAAGAACTGGTGCGCGAGCACTTCGACCTGCGTCCCAAAGGTCTGATCGCCATGTTGGATCTGAAACGCCCGATCTATAAAAAGACTGCGGCTTACGGTCACTTTGGCCGCGACGACGCAGATTTCACCTGGGAAAAAACCGACAAGGCAGATGCCCTGAAAGCGGCACTCTAATACCACGCGGGAAGGGAAAAACCGTTACAGGTTAACCCCAACCTGATTAAAGAAACTTAAACGGGTTCAAAAGAGGACCCTGACCCTGAAAAGGAAGGAAGCAGTTATGACGAGCGCAGAAAAAATTACCGCGAACGAGGACTATAAGGTAGCCGACATTTCATTAGCCGAATGGGGCCGCCGCGAGCTGGAGATAGCCGAAAGCGAAATGCCGGCACTGATGGCCATGCGTGCCAAGTATTCCGACAAAAAGCCACTGGCCGGGGCGAAAATCCTTGGCTGTATTCACATGACCATACAGACCGGTGTACTGATCGAAACACTGGTTGAGCTGGGCGCCGATGTACGCTGGTCTTCGTGTAATATTTTCTCCACTCAGGACCACGCCGCAGCAGCCGTTGCCGCTGCGGGCGTGCCCGTTTTTGCCTGGAAAGGCGAAACTGAGGAGGAGTATGACTGGTGTATCGAACAAACCATAATCAAAGATGGTAAGCCTTGGGATGCCAACATGATCCTGGACGATGGTGGTGACTTGACGGCTATGCTGCACGATAAGTACCCCGCAATGCTGGATACCATCCACGGTATTACCGAGGAGACAACAACTGGCGTTCATCGTCTGCAGGAGATGCTGGAGCACGGCACACTGAAAGTGCCTGCCATTAACGTAAACGACTCGATCACTAAATCCAAGAACGACAATAAATATGGCTGTCGTCACAGCCTCAACGACGCGATCAAGCGCGGCACAGACCACCTGCTGTCCGGCAAAAAAGCCCTGGTTATCGGCTACGGTGATGTTGGTAAAGGATCATCACAGTCTTTGCGCCAGGAAGGAATGATCGTGAAAATCGCCGAGATCGACCCGATCTGTGCTATGCAGGCTTGCATGGACGGCTTCGAAGTCGTCTCCGCCTACAAAGATGGCATCAATGACGGCACCGCAGCGTCCGTCAATCGCGATCTGCTGCAGGGTACAGACCTCGTGGTCACCACCACGGGTAACTATAACGTCTGCGATGAACATATGCTTCAGGCTCTCAAGTCCGGTGCCGTGGTCTGCAACATCGGCCACTTCGACAACGAAATCGACACTGCTTTCATGCGTCGCACCTGGGACTGGGAAGAAGTTAAACCGCAGGTTCACAAAGTCTATCGAGACAGGGCTAGCAATGACTTTCTGCTTCTTCTATCCGAGGGTCGGTTGGTAAACCTGGGTAACGCGACAGGCCATCCTTCGCGCATTATGGATGGCTCCTTCGCTAACCAGGTGCTGGCACAGATCTATTTGTTCGAGCGTCAATTCGCTAACCTCGAGCCCGAGATGAAGGCCGACGCGCTTTCGGTTGAAGTACTGCCAAAGACGCTTGACGAAGAGGTAGCGGCTCACATGATCGGCGGTTTCGGCGCGGTGCTCACCAAGCTGACGCCCGAGCAAGCGGACTACATCAAGGTTAGCCCGGACGGGCCGTTTAAGCCTGACAGCTACAAGTACTAGGGCGGAAACAATGTCCGACATGAAGCAGCGCATCAGCTGCGAGTTCTTCCCGCCTAAAACAGAGGCGGGTATCGCGAAACTGCTGGCAGACGTTACGCCTGCGCTCAACGCCCTGGGTCCCGAGTTTTTCTCGGTGACCTACGGAGCGGGCGGCAGTACCCGAGACAGCACCATGGGTGTGGTATCGGCTATTCGCGATCTTGGGATAGATGTAGCGCCCCATCTGAGTTTTGGTGGCGACGACGAACATGCTGTCGCTGACCTGCTGCAAGCCTATCGGGCCAAGGGTGTGAAACGCCTTGTCGCTCTTCGCGGAGATATTCCATCAGGCACTGGCGGCAAGGCGCAGTCAGTCTACGCCAACGAACTGGTAGAATTTATTCGTAAAACCACGGGAGATCATTTCAATATCGAGGTAGCTGCCTATCCCGAGATTCACCCTGAATCGAAAAGCTACGACAGCGACATTCACTTCCTCAAGGCGAAGTTTGACGCGGGGGCTAACAGCGCGATCACTCAGTATTTTTATACCGTAGAGGCCTATTTCTATTTTCTCGATCAGTGCGCGGCGGCGGGTATCGATAAGCCGATATATGCTGGCATTATGCCGATCACCAATTTCGCGAACCTCAAGCGATTCTCAACCAACTGCGGAGCTGAGATTCCCCGCTGGGTCTGCCAGCGCATGGATGCCTACGGTGACGATCAGGAGAGTATCGGCAAATTCGGCCTCGAAGTGGTTACCCAGTTGTGTCAGACACTGTTAGACAGCGGCGCTCCCGGCATTCATTTCTACACAATGAACCAGGTCGAACCGACCAGACAGCTTTTCCAACATCTCGGCCTGGCTGAATCCTATTGAAGATTCCACGCTGATACCCCACCGGGATTTGAAACGCGCCGGCGCGTATACTGTCACCACTGGGCACCAAGTTTGCAGTTATCATGAAACGAATCTTTCCTCGACTGTTCGGGCAGTCCCGCAGCAGCAATAGCGCTAAAAAAACGCTTTATCTCCATATTGGAATGGGGAAGACCGGCACCACCGCTCTACAGGTTTTCTTCTCCGCCAACCGCAAAGCGTTGGAACAAAACGGGGTTCTCTATCCTACCTTGGGGGAAGTCTCTGGTGCGCACCACTTGTTGTCGCCCCATGCGCCGCGTTTCCTGAATAGCTGGACATTTAAACCGATAGATGACTGGGGCCCCAAGCTCGCCACTACTGACTTCGACAGCATTCTCCTGTCTTCGGAACTAATGAGCAGGGCAACGTCCGACGAGTTAATGCCGTTCTGCAGGTCAGCGATGGCATGGTTTGATCCGAAAATCGTTATGTATGTTCGCAGGCAGGACGACATCATCATGGCGAGCTACAACCAGCACATTAAATCCGGACTACAAAAAAGACAGCTTATCGACATTTATCAGGAAATGATTTCGAAGTTTGATTACGAGGCGCTGTTATTGCCCTGGGAAAACGCTGTCGGTCGCGAAAATATTATTGTACGCCCCTATGAACACGCACAGTTTTTCGATGGTGATTTGCGTAAAGATTTTCTTAAAAGCGTACTGGATATTGAAACTCACAATAGCTTTATATTTGATCAGGACAATCCTAATCCAAGCTTAAGAAAAGTACCCGGCGAATACCTGCGTATGATCAATAATGTGGTCGTCGACCCAAAGAAAAATCATCGTTTCCGAGACTTGTTGCTGGATCTTACCGCGAATCCGGAACAAGGCCTGGATTGGCCGAGGAACTACGAGCCCTATCTGCCTGCAGATATCCGCAGGGCAATTATCAGCGCGAGCAATGCCAGTAATTTGGCTATCGCAAAAAAATATATGGCTCAGGAGAGCCGTGCATTGTTCCTCGATCCAATACCCGAGGAGAGTGACACATGGGAAGGTAACCGCCTGTCCCAGCAGATGGTCTCTTCAATATCGGCCTATTTGGTCAGGAAGGATCCGGATCTCATGCACTGGCTTGCTGGTGAATTGCATCAGTACCTCGATGACGAAAAATACGTGGTTCGCTCAGCGGCGAGAATGCTAAAAGTTACACTCTAACGATCGCGCTCGAATTCAGAGGTACGTCATCAAAAAGCTGATACTTCATGCGGGTACTCATAAGACTGGAACAACGGCGATTCAGGATTACCTGTCTAGGGTGCCTTTGCCGGAAGGGCTAGAGTTTCTTTATGTCGACAATCCGAACTCCTCGCTGCTGGTCCTGCAAGCATTCAAGACTGAGCTCGAAAAAACTCCGCGATTCCAACATTTAGATCTTACGGGGCCGGCGCTAATGAACATTCGTCGAAAGACGCGCGAAGAGCTGCGACGGGTTATTACATCCACACGTGCTGGCAAACATATAATTTCCGCGGAGGACATCAGTACTTTTTCAGAAGATGAATTGCGAGAGATGCGCGATTTTTTTGCGCCTCAGTTTGACGAGATTCAGGTTTTTATTTATGTTCGCCCCATTAAAGAACGAATTGAAAGTGGCTTTCAGGAAGTCCTGAAAACGCGCTTCAGATCGATCAATCATTGTATACCGATGAACTATATGAGACTGGCACAGAAATTTGACGCTGTTTTTGGGCCGGCAAACACACACTTTTTTCGTTATAGCCGCAGTGATTTTCCCAATGGAAGCATCATCGACCATTTTTTGCGACAACTGGGCATCCCGCACATCGCAGTAGATGCCGCCATAAGTAACACCCGGCTGAGCAGACAGGCGGTACAACTACTGTATGCGTACCGTATGAGGTACCCGCATCAACAGAGAGGTGACCAGGCCCTTATAAGGAAACTGGAAAGCCTAACGACAGCTGACAGTACTCGGTTTCACTTTCACAGCTGCCTCTACAATGAGGTATTACTGACCGATGAGAGCGCTGCACGTTGTTTTGCAAAACGCTCGGGGTTTTCCGTTGACGAGAACATAAGCGCTCATGATTCCATAGGGATACGTGGTGAAGACGATTTACTGGATATTTCCAAACAGACTATCGAGTGGCTTCACAGTAATTTATCCATAGCGGCGAAGTTAGTGTTTCGCAAATCCCACAGCCCGGTGAAAATCGCGAAGGCGCTAAACTCTATGCGCCTTGCACTTTCAGGAGACTGACTGCGATGCGAGTCCCAAGAATCCATACTGCCCACGCACTCAGCAATGCAATAGAGCTGGTACTTGAACCCGAGGCGAGTCACCATTTGACGAGAGTGCTTCGTATGGGAGTGGGAGACGCTGTTACCCTGTTCAACGGTAAAGGAGGCGAGTATGCCTCGACCATTAAGGCAATCGCCCGAAAAACTGTAACCATTAAGGTGGGTGAAAGGCAGAACAACGACCGAGAATCACCGCTGGCGATACACCTTGGCATCGCGATTTCTCGTGGTGAACGTATGGACTGGATAATACAGAAAGCAACTGAGCTGGGCGTTAGCCACATTTCGCTACTGTTTACAGAACGGGTAGAAGTGAAACTGGATGCAGACCGGGCTGAAAAGAAATTGAGACATTGGCAGGAGGTTGCGATAAACGCTTGTGAACAATGTGGCCGCAATAGACTCCCGCATTTATCTCTACCGCAGAATATGAGCGGCTGGTTTGCCAGCACCGAAGCGATTCGCAAGTTCGTCCTTCACCACCGGGCAAGTCCCCTGCCAGATGCTCTGGGAGTGCCATCTTCCATCGCTTTGCTGGTTGGACCGGAGGGGGGGCTTAGCGCTGCGGAAATTGAGCAGGCAGAGAATAACGGTTACGTGGCTTTAAGCCTTGGCCCGCGCGTGTTGCGCACGGAGACAGCACCCCTTGCAGCAATTGCTATTCTGCAAAGCAAATGGGGTGATATGAAGACCAGCGCTTAAATACCAGCTTATTCTGGACTCAGCCAGCGCGCGTGCGACCACTCCAGAAAATCGGCCACACCATTTACAGTCTGTTCTGTGCGCACGGAGTGAAAAATCTCGAACGCGTGCTGCGCGCCCGGCAATTCTGCGTAAACGACCGATTCACGGCTAACCGCCTGCAGAGCCGAGACAAATGCTCGGGCTTCTTCTACCCAGACCAAGGTGTCGTGGGTACCTTGTATCACAAACATAGGGGGCGCCTCGTCCGACACATGACTGATCGGCGAAGCGGCTTCCCATGCATCCCGTTTCTCTATCGGCGTACACTGCATCACCTTGTCTGACAGCAGGCTCTCCATAGACATACCCGAACGTATATTATTGCGATCGAGAAAATCGTAAACACCGTAAATAGGCACGGCGGC